>JAWKUA010000027.1 GCA_041398785.1 Planctomycetaceae bacterium
GACGCGGTGATTGTGTTCCAGAGATTCCTTGCCATGCCGCCGACGTCATTCCCAGGACTGTTCGGACCGGGCAGCGGTTCGGGTTCGAGCATGTCAGGAACCTATCCGCTGTCGCCGATAGCGCCGCCGTCACCGACCGTTCAGGCGTCGATGAGTTCAGGAACCAGCGCCGGCTACTCAACTTCACCGGCGAAGACGCGGCCTGCTGTCATCCGTCAACAGCCACCAGCGACTCCACCCGCCGACGACGTGGACATACTCGACGAAGTGCTGTCCGATCCGATGCGTGCACTGCTGACGGTGTAAGCGACGGGGGAGTCGTCGGGAATGGTGATGAAACCGCGCGATGCATGTCGCGCGGTCCCGTGGTCAGGCGGCGGATTCATGTGCGGTGATGATGACGGACGTTGCTTCGGGATCGACATCGTTCGCCTTGCGGCCCGCTGGGATTTTGTCCTTCACGTCATAGGCAAGGCCGACGGCCTGAAGCATCCTGATGGCCCACCACGTCATATCGAATTCCCACCATTTGTGGCCGGCGGGAGCAACGCTGGGGTGAGCATGGTGATTGTTGTGCCAGCCTTCACCGTACGCCAGAACGGCGACCCACCACAGGTTTCGGGAATGGTCTCGCGTATCGTAGTTGCGGTAGCCCCACAGATGAGTGGCGGAATTCACAAACCACGTCGCATGGTACGCGGCGACCATGCGGACACACATACCCCATACCAGCAGCGAAACACCCATTCTCCAGCCGCCTGCCAGCGAGCCGGCGGCCAGCAGCGCCAGGCCCTGAACCCACAACCAGAATGCGAACGTCTTTTCGAAGAACTGCATCATCGGGCGACCGGTCAGTTCCGGGATATAGCGGCGTGACAGTGTCTGGACGTCTTCGTCTTTGCGTTTCACAAACAGCCACAGAATGTGTGACCACCACGGCCCTTCCAGAGGTGAATGCGGGTCGCCGTCCTGATCGGATTTCTGGTGGTGCAGACGATGAGTCGCGGCCCACGTCATGGGGGATCCTTCGCCGGAAAGACAACCGGCAAGCAGCACAAAGAACTCCGCGGGTCCGCGCAGTTTGAACGACTTATGAGCCAGGTAGCGGTGATATCCCAGGCAGATGCCGACGCTGCAGGTCAGCCAGTGGAAGGCAATGCACACGAACAGGCCGGTCCAGGAAAAGAAAAACGGTGCCGCAAGGCAACCCAGATGCACGGTGATCAGAAATCCCGTCACGACCCAGTCGATGTTGTCAAACCGAAGCGCGTTTCGGGAGAACGCCCGCTTTAATGTTTCTGAATCCTCTTTCGCCTGACGCCGACGAGCTTCAACGTCAGCCGGGATGGAATTTGGCACACCGAGCGTGGAAATCGTACTTGTCATTTCGTGGCTGCTCTTGCTGGTGACCGGCCGGAAAATTCGACCGGTCCGATGTTTGAATCCGGCGGGACCCGTTGAAAGTCATCCGTGACTGTTCTCATGAAACGGCTCCGTCGGCAACAACCATAAGAGCGTTATCGTCGGGCCTCAACCCGGCTGCGTCCCGTGCTCGTCAAACATTCGTCAAAGGCATGTCAATGACGCAAGTGCCTGTTTGCCAATGGGTTGTGAGCCTGTCTTGATGCCCGGACGGGCCGCGGCTCAGTCCGGCGTTCTCAGATTCCGGAGCATCAGCGGCCGGCGGATTCCCGCATGAGCCGTCCGGCGATATCAACTTTCGCCGCAGGCTGATAGACTGGTACGGCAATCGGCAGAAACCGCCCGTCTTTCGGAAGATGTTGTTCCCGGCGCGCGATCGTCCCGAGCGGAGCGTCACGTAAATCCATCGCGCCAGGCGCACCCGGGAACAACAGTTTTCCGCGTGAGGGCGCGATATTGCCATGGTTGTAACTGGTTTAGAATCGAATGCCGGATCTCAGAAGAAAGGTGAAGGAGAACTTGATGACGACTCGATCATGCGGATTTTTGGCACTGGGAGTCTTGCTGTCGATTCCAGGCATCAGCGGTTGCGGTGTCGCGGAACAGGAACAGAAGCTGCCGGTGATGCAGACAACAGCCTCTGAACACGGCCACGGTCATGGCCACGCTCACCCGGAATCACTGCCTGAGGCGATCGCCGAAATCAAGGAGCTGCGGGACACCGTGCGTGACGCGTTCGCCAAAAACGACCACGACGCTGCTCACGGCCCCATGCATGACGTCGGGGACCTGTTGGGACACATCACGGAGCTGGCGGCCAAGGCGAACCTGACCGACGAACAGATGGCGACAATCAAGGCGTCGACGGAAGAGCTGTTTGACGCATTTGGGGCAGTGGACAAGGCAATGCATCCCGGTAAAGATGAGAATGCTGATCCGGCTGCCGCCTGGAAGGAAGTCGCAGGGAAGATCGACGCCGCCATTGACTCGCTGGCTGCCGCGTCTCCCGCGGCAGAAGGACACGCTGAGCATGACGATCATTCGGACGAACATGCGGATGCGGATTCCCATGACGCTGATTCCGGACAGTAGGAGATCCGGACATGAAAACGCTTGCAGGTGAGTTGGTGATCGTGGCGTCGATCGCGATGTCAATTGCCGGCTGTAGCGGCGAGTCAGCAGATTCCGAACTGCTGGCTCTGCGCAGAAAGTTCGTAGTCGAAACACCGGCCTCCGAGATCGTATCCATCGAAAGCGTGCGCTCGGAACTGCAGGCGGGAGAACGTGAATGGGGCAGTGAAATCGTTTTGCGCGGCAGAATCAATGCCGGGGATTTGTCGCCATGGGAACCGGGAAAGGCAGCGTTTGTGCTGACAGACGCCACCGGCCATGACGATGACGACGACCACGATCCGCATGAATGCCCGTTCTGCAGCCGCAACATCGAAAGCATGATCGCGCACGTTGAGTTTCGTAACGACGCCGGCCAGGTCATCGAAATCGACGCGAGAAGTTTGTTCGACGTCCAGGAAAAACAACTGGTGATCGTGCGCGGGAACGCGTCGATTGACGATTCCGGAATTCTGCAACTGGCGGCGAAGGATCTGTACATCAAGTGATCGCAGTGCCGGACGCTTTCGACATCACCGTGCGTCGCGCGGGACATCCGAGCCGCGGACTGTTCATGCGCCGACGGCGGATACGGCGAACCCGACTGCATCCGGTGTCCGCTTTGTGTTCCGGAAAAACGTCACCACGTCCGCGACCGCGGCCAGTCTCGAACGGGTCATGCCACTCAGCGTCCTGAAACTCGGCGGCAGCCTGTTTTCACTTCCGGATATTGTGTCGCGTGTCAGAAATCTGATTCGCGACCACAGTATTCCGCAGCCTGTGATTGTGCCGGGCGGCGGTGAGTCTGCGGATCTGGTCCGAGTTTGGTCGCGTCGGTTTTTGCTGGGCGGAGAAGCGTCCCACTGGCTGGCGGTCGACGCGATGTCCCTGAACGCCCGATTGCTGCGTGCGTCAGATGCCGGCGTCCAGCTTGTCACGACGCGCCAAGAAGTGCGGCAAGCCGCAGGCAACGGCAGACTGGCGGTTTTTGATCCGGCCGCCGGACTGCGCCTGCAGGAAACGCTCGCCGTGGAAGAACGCGATGTGCGTTTGCAGCCGGTTCTGCCGCGATCGTGGGACGTCACCAGCGATTCGATTGCCGCCTGGCTGGCGGTCGGCTGGAACGCCGATCAGTTGTGGCTGCTGAAATCGGTGGCCGCGAATGGATCAGACCTCACGGACCTGGCTGCTCGCGGTGCCGTCGACCCGTATTTCGCGACATCCGCCGCATCGCTGAAAAATGTGTTTTGGGTCGATCTTCGGTCGAATACATCGCCAGTGCCCGTTCGCGTCAGCGGCGATTCCGAATAGCCGGCTGACGGAACCGGGATCCGTTCGGCTGCCCGGTTCCTGGATTCCAGCCCGAAAACTCCGGCCGGCTGATGCGCCTCCAGCGCGCGAAACTGCGGGATTCTCCGGCGAAGTCGGACCGGCGGGACGCTCGTCGACAGCCCCGAGCGGCGCATGGTCGCTGAATTTCCGGCTGACGGCTTCCGTTGAATGAAAAGCCGGATTCCGCTGAGTTTCCACCGAATCCGGGGAAGTTTCTGGCACAAATGCCGGCCGGGCCGATATCAATTGTCAGAGACGCTTCGTTCGCGAACAATGACAGCTTCGTACGACTTCCCGGGACAAGTCCGCTGCCATGTCCACAACCGCCGGAAAAACTGCTTACGCGGAATGCGATGAGTTCATCGACTACCAGATTCAGGTCGCGCGCGAGCGCATTCGCTGGACGGATCTGCTGACCGCATCCGTGCTGACGGGAATTCTCCTCGTCGGATACGTGCTGACGTTTACCGTGTTCGATCACTGGATCGTGGACGGCGGGTTCCGGCCGTGGACCCGTGCCATTCTGCTGGTGATGATCCTTGTGCTGTGCGCGGGAATTGTTGTCCGCTTTGTGATTCGCCCCTGGATGAAGCGAATTCATCCGCTGTACGCCGCTCGCATGCTCGACCGATCCGACCAGGGCATGAACGGCGCGCTGTTGAGTCTTGTGGATCTGAAGACCGGCAACCACAAAGCGGCCGACAGCATTCGCACGACGCTGGAAAAGCGGGCGGCGGTGCGGCTGGCGGAAATCAATGTGGACGAAGCGATCGACCGCCGCTGGCTGATGAAGCTCGGTACCCTGCTGTTCGTGCTCGTCTTCGTCACCTGCCTCTATGCGGTGTTCAGTCCCAAATCCATCAGTCTGCTTCGCCCGCTGACGCTGCTTTCGTCGCGAGTGGCCACGCGCACGGCGGTGCTGCAGGTTCAGCCGGGTGACGTCACACTGCCGGCGGGCAGCCAGCTTGAGATCATCGCGGATATCTCCGGTCGATTGCCGGAACAGGTCAGTGTGCTGTTCACAACAGCCGATCGTCGTTTTGTGAACGAAGCCCTGGTGATGCAGCCGACAGACGACGAGCGTCGCTTTTCCGTGTTGATGGTCGGTGAAGCGGACCGCGGGATTCGGCAGGATCTGACGTATCACATCGTCGCCGGCGACGCGACTTCGGAGGAATACACCATCACCGTCGACCAGCCGCCTCGCGCAGAAGTGACGGCTGTGGAATTCCGCTATCCGGACTATATGGATCTGCCGCCGCGACAGTCGGATTCCGCCGACATCGAGGCATGGGAAGGGTCTGTCGTTTCGCTGACAGCGCAAAGCAGTGTTCCCGTGGATTCCGCCGCGGTCAGGTTCAGTGATGACGCCGCGTTTTCGGCGCACGGCGAAGAAGTGGGGCTGAAGATTAACGGGACGACGCTGACCGGCCGGTTTGAACTCATCGCCCGCGACGACGGAACCTTCCCCGCGTTTTACCGCATCGAAGTGGAAGACGATGCCGGTCGCACTGACCCGTCGCCCACCGTTCATCGCATCAGAGTTCGGCAGGACCAGGCACCGGTCGTCAAACTGCTGGATCCGATTCGCGATCTGCGAGTCCCCGCCAATGCCATCGTGCCGATGCTGATCGAAGCCCGGGATCCGGATTTCCTGCTTCGATCCGTCACCCTGTTCTATGAAATCAACGGACATCCGGTCGAACCGGGAGATCTGATTTTCGACGGTTCACGCGCCGGTCATCAGCAGTCGTTCAATGGCACCTGGGAATTGAAGCTGGCGCCGCTGGACCTGAAGTCCGGTGACATCGTTCGCTACTCCGTCGCCGCTCGAGATAACAAGCCACCGCTGGGAAATCAGGGCCGCACCGGAACTCTGCAGCTTGAGATTCAGGCGCCGGTCAGTGACAAGGAAGTTCAGGATCGCCTGCAGCAGGACCGCGAACTGCAGCAGCGCCAGATGCGCGAACGCGCAGCGGCGGAAGTCGGCAACGATGACACTCCTGACGATCAGGAGAAACAGCCGGATGCCTCAGCCTCCGATGCGGCAGAAACGACGGAAACCGAGGCGTCAGAATCGACCGACGCCGACTCCCCTGACGACTCGGCGGCGCAGGACAACGCCGGCCAGCCGGGAGTCGCCGGTGCCGAGCAACCCGGCGACGACGGCACGACGGGAGGAACGGAATCGGCGGGAAATTCGACAGGCGACCAGTCAGACGGCGATCGATCGGCGACGCCACAGAAATCGGCCGATGGCAGCCCGAACGGTTCTCGCACTCGACCGGCCAGCGACGACGAAGCGCTGGCGAAGCTGATCGAGAAGTATCAGCGCAGCGGCGACGGAAAGGACGGAACACCCGACCAGAACGCGTCCGACCAGAACACCGACTCGGAAGCTGGCGCTGAGCATTCGCCGGAAGATCG
Source organism: Planctomycetaceae bacterium (assembly GCA_041398785.1). NCBI lineage: Bacteria > Pseudomonadati > Planctomycetota > Planctomycetia > Planctomycetales > Planctomycetaceae > Planctomycetaceae bacterium. Next base: position 6,292 of record JAWKUA010000027.1, read on the forward strand.
TCCGGGGAACTCAGACAGTGACAGCGCTGCGGCGAACGGCCGGAACGAAGTCAGTGACGACAAGTCCGGTGAATCAGGTGAAACCGGTGATGCTGCGTCCCACGGAGACGAGACCGGGGCACGGACTCGCGGGCTTCCCGATCGCGCGAACGGGGACGATCCAACAAACGGCAGCGACGCCGGTCAGCCGGGTGAAAGTGATCGGAATGCCGACGATGCGACATCGACCGATACACCGTCGGCGGGCGGCGAAGGTGCCGACACTGCGGACGAATCCACCACGGACGATGACAATCGGCGCAACGGCGAACCGTCAGACGGATCGAATGGCGAAGGCGCGTCGGCGGAAGATTCCGCAACCGACAATTCGGGCAACCGGAACGTCGCCGACGAAACTCAGGCCGCGAACGGCGATACGAACCCGGTTTCGCAGCCGGAAGGAAACCCGGAGAACTCGGCGGCTGACAACAACCGAGGCGAAGGCCGCGACAGTGAGAATCCGGAGCCGAACGACGATCCCGCGAACAGCGCAGGTGGGCAAGGTGAAGGTGCGGACAGCCAGCAGGACGGCAAGCAAGGGGGCAACGATCAGCAACAACAAGGTGGCGGTCAGGAAGGCGGCGGTCAGCAGGGCGGCGGACAGGAAGGTGGCGGCAAGCAGGGTGGTGGACAGGAAGGTGGTGGCAAGCAGGGTGGCGGTCAGGCCGGAGGTGAAGGTGACGGCGGTAAGGGCGGCGAAGCTGGTGGCGGCGGCGGGACCGGTGGCAAGAACGGGGCCGGAGGATCCGGGTCCGGTAAAGGAAACCAGGGCGGCAGTGGTCCATCAACGCCGCTTGAGCCTGCCGTCGATCCGAATGTCGAAGACGCCGCGAAGGCCGCAGATCTGGCGCTAAAGCGGCTGCAGCAGGATCTTGAACGCGGAAAAGTCGACAGAGAAATGCTGGAGGAACTCGGCTGGACCGAAGACCAGCTCGATGCCTTTCGTCAGCGCATGCAGAAGCAACTTCAGAATCTGAACCGCGACGAAAATGAAACGACGGCGGAAGCTCTGCAGCGCCGCCGAACGGAGGAGTTGCTGAAGAGCATGAACCTGGACAGCGACTCTGTCAGTCGACGCGGAGACTCCAGTCGCGACCGCGAACAACAGGACACGACAGTTCGCCGTCCCGATGCACCGTCGCGCTACAGAAATCGCTTCGAAATGTACCAGCGTTCCATCAGCGGCGTGCGGGATCGCGGCATGCAGAAGTAACGCCGGTCGACGTTTGCCATGCTTGAACTCCGCAATCCTCACAGCATCCTGGCCGCGCTGAAGCAGCGTCCGTCGGCCGTGCGGTCCATCCGGATTTCTGCGCAGCACCCGTCTGATGTCTGGGCCGAAGTTGCAGAAGTCGCCAAACGGTGCGGCGTACCGGTTTCCGCGGGCCGCACCGAAGGACCAGGCGTCGGCAGGCAGCGTCGCGGAACAGAACGCACCGGGGCCGGGTCGGCGAATGTCGAACCGCCGTCGCCGATTCCGCTTTCAAATCTGCTGCAGCGCCGCAACGGCGAACATTCTCATGGAATCTGGCTCGCGCTGGATCAGATCCAGGATCCTCAGAACGTGGGAGCCCTCTTTCGGCTGGCCGGCTTCTTCAATGTGCGCGGGATTCTGATGACCAGGGACCGCAGTGCTTCGGTGAACGCCACTGTCTGCGATGTCTCCGCCGGCGGTGCCGAATACGTGCCGTTTTCCGTCGTCTCAAATCTGGCGCAGGCGATGAAGAAAGCTCAGGAGCACGATATCTGGCTGCTGGGAACCAGTGAACACGCCGCTTCGAGCATCCGGCAGGTCAGCCGCGACCGAAACTGGATGCTGGTGCTGGGCAACGAAGGCGACGGAATTCGTCGGCTGACACGGGAAAACTGCGACGTCCTGTGTTCCCTGCCGCCGTCGGGCCCGATCGGTTCGCTGAACGTCGCCACCGCCGCCGCGGCCTGCCTGGCGATCCTGACAGGCGATCCGGCGCCCGGAGATTGACCGGTCCGGTTGGTGAAACTTCACCGATTTCGCGACTGATAAACTGGATGGCTCGTATCGGTCGTGCAGCAGCGTCGCTCGGTGCTGAAAGAGCGGAATGCAGTGGTCGATACTCAGGGCATGCCTTTGACCCACCTGCAATTCGAAACGCTCGATCAGCAGAATCTGCAGCTGATGCAGGCGTACGCCCTGCGAGACCAGACTGTTCGCGCTTCCGGTGACGACCACGACGGCTGGCTGGAACGCTTCGACAACGTCGACGGGCTTGATCAGGACAGTCTGACGCAGGCGCACGGCCAGCTGATCGCCATGGGAATGCTGAAGTTCGAACTGGCAAGTCGCAGCGTCGGCCTTCGCTACCAGATCAGCCCGCGCGGCCGCCAGGCACTCGAATCCGCGGCCCGGCGCGAATCACAGCTCGTCGACACTGACGACGGTGCATCGGAAGACCTCGGTTTCGCCGATGACGAATCGTCCGCCGGTGAATACAGCGACGCGGCCTGAGCCATCAGCGCCGACTTCGGCTGTCGTTCGGTCGACGCCATTCAGGACGGACGGCACTCAGAACGCATCGATTTCCGGCAGTTCCGAATTTGTGCTGAGTGACGCACCGAACACCTCGTCGCCGCCCGACGCAACCGATCCGGGATTTGTCTGCGCAAACGCAGCATCAGGCACCGGAACAGGAACTGCGCCGCCCGCGGGTTTTGGTGCCGGTGTGAATGTCATTGTCTCGGACGCCCCGGACATTCCCATGGCCGGACCGAACGCCATCGCCGCCAGTGGATTGAACGCCGCCTGGTTGACAGCCGACGGCTGCGGCGGAACGACGCCGTAGGGCGGTTGCCCCGCGTACTGCGGCCCCGCGTACTGCGGCCCCGAAACCGGACGCTGAGCGATCATCGGCTGACCGGTGCCCGGTTGCGGACCGGCGACCGCTACCTGCGCGTTGGGCGGCATCGCGGTCTGCTGCTGCGGCACACCGTAACCGGGAATTCCGAATGGCGGTGTTTGAGCCATCATCGGAGGCATCATTCCGGGCGGCATCATCCCGGGCATGGGACGCTGAGCGAACTGCATTGCCGGCTGCGGCGGGCCAAATGCCATTTGCTGCCGGGGAATACTCTGCGGATGCACACCACGAGCCATGGCTGTCGTTGCCATCGGGCTTGATGTTCCGGCGGCTTCCGCGGCGGACGCGAGCCGTGAATGGACTTCCGGCTGATTCCAGTTCGCCTGAAGCGCCTGCTGATAGAGTGCAACTGCCTGTCCGGGTTGCCCCTGTTCCTGATAGTGCTGGCCCAGATGAGCCAGTGCCGTCGCGTGATTGGGATTGACCTGCAGAGCTCGCTGCAGCGATTCCGCGGACGCCTGCTTGTCGCCCATCTCGTTTTGCAGCCATGCCAGTTCCACGTGGGATTCTGGGATGTACGGCTGAGTTGCCGACCACGAAGTCAACAGCTGTGCGGCCTGATCACCGCGACCGCTGGCCAGCAGCAATTCAGACATTCCGTGATAGGACGGCTGGTGCGACGGGGCCATCGTCAGTGCCTGGCGGTAAAGTTGCTCGGCTCCCGCGGCGTCACCCATCTTGTAGCGCGTCCGTGCCAGATTGGCCAGGTAATCCGGATTCGCCGGGTCGCTGGCGACTGCATTCTGAAATTCGGCTGCCGCAGCAGCATAGTTGCCCTGATCGTAGTACGACTTTCCGGAAGCGTTCATCACGTATCCGTTCATCGAGTAGCAACCGGACAGCAGGGAAAGTCCGACGCACATCGTCAGACGGATCGCGGAAATTCGAAGACCGTTGCAGCGCATGACGCGTGCCTTTTCCGAATCGAGAGTGGCGAGAAACCTCATCGGGCGACCAGGTCAGCTGCCGGTGCAGTGCGATGATCGCCGCACGATTGCTGTTGGAGCCGGATGACGAATTCTGATTGAGGGGAGAGATTGAGGAGGATCACTGCGCCGCGAACGGAGAGTTGTTCAACAGGCAGCGGACGTCTTCGCGCGGGGCGAAGAAGTCGAAAGGGAAGGAGAGTCGAGAAGGGAGAATGGAGAGCGATGCAGAATACGACCGGACAGAAACTGCTGCAACATCGATCCGGCGTCACCGAGCGGGGAATTCGCGGTGAGAACGGTGTTTTCGGCAATTGCTGCCGATGACCGGACTGCCTTGAGGACAGCAAACGACCCGACTTTTCACATCCGCGAGGGAAAGTCGTGGCGCTCGATGGACTGACGGAGCTGTGCTGACCGAATCGGCGACCTCAGACTTTGCCGAAAATCGATTTCCCGGAGCTGCGCAGGTCATTGCAGGCGCGCTGCAGGCGACTGGCGACCCCAGCTTCGGCCAGTTTCAGGTAAGCCCGGGGGTCGTAGGATTTCTTCGAACCGATTTCGCCGTCAACCATCAGGACTTCGTCGTAGTGCTTCAGCATCCAGTCCGCGATGGGCCGAGTAAACGCGTACTGCGTGTCCGTGTCGATGTTCATCTTGACGACGCCATAGTCCAGCGTTTCCTGAAGCTGCGCCGTTGGCGTCCCGGAACCTCCGTGGAAAACCAGGTCAAACTCGGCTTTGGCACCATACTTCGCGACCACAGCCTTCTGCCCGTCTCGCAGAATCTCCGGACGCAGCTTGACGGCTCCTGGCTTGTAGTGACCGTGGACGTTGCCAAACGTCGCGGCGAACATGAAACGGCCGAGCCCGCCAAGAGCTTCGTGAACCTGCACCATATCGTCTGGTGAGGTATACAGCTTGTCGGCCGGCGCATCGGAGTGATCGATGCCGTCTTCTTCACCGCCGACAACGCCCGCTTCGACTTCCAGAATGATCTCGTTTTCTGCGCAGAGTTTCAGCAGCTCCTTGCTGATCGTCATGTTCTGATCCAGCGGCAGTTCGGAACCGTCGAACATGTGCGAGTTGCACAGGTTGTTCAGTCCTGCAGCCCGGCGAGCGGCCGTTGCGGCAATCAGCGGCTTCAGGAACCCGTCGACCTTCTTCGGCTGACAGTGGTCCGTATGCAGTCCGATCAGAATGTCGTATTTCTCGGCCAGCCGATGAGCAGCCTCCGCCAACACGATCGTGCCGTGGACGGCATCCTTGACGTTCAGGCCGGACGCGAATTCTCCGGCACCGGTGGAAAACTGAATGATGCCGTCCGACTTCGAGTCGGCGAATCCCTTCAACGCCGCGTTAATTGTGACAATCGAAGTGACATTGATTCCTGGATACGCGTAGCCGCCCTGCTGAGCCGCGTCGAGCATTTTGGCGTATTGTTCCGGCGTTGCGATGGGCATCCCGACGTCATCTTTCTGGAAAAATTCCGGTGCTGGCTTTCTTAGAATCCCTGACAAGATCTGCGAGAGCCTCGGAGGTTTTGTCAGGGGTTCTAAGGAAGCGGCACAGGTTATCGATTGCCGGTCGTTCTGCAAGCAGCGACCGTCCCGTCGCCGAATCGTGAGTCACATTCTCAGGGAAGGAAAAACCGCAGGGTTTCTTAACAATATTTGCGCTGCGTCAGGCCGAAGTGATCCAGCGGCGCGAGAGCCTGTCTGTGCAGGAACCGGACCGTGCGAGAACCCGGCGGGGCGAAATCTGCGGCTGTGCGCGAACCGCAACGGGAGCTTTCATGCTGGAAGCCATTGGTTCGCCGAGGATCAAAAATGACCGCTGTGGGTGCGTTCAGACAGATTCATCAGACGGCGATCGCCGTCCACAAGAATGGCCTCACCGTGGCCACTTCTGAACTGTGCTTCATCAGGGCTGACGTCGTCGGGCAACTGGTACACGATGAATCCGGGAGATGACAGACACAGGACCTTTGTTCGCTCTTCGTCTTTTCGCATGACGTGCCCGGTGGCAAGATCACGCGCAAACGAGAAACCCTGGAGCTTGACCAGTGAGCCCTCACAGGCAACGACGCGTCCGAGGAAAAATCGAGATTCGTCCTGCTGAAACATGCGCCGGTGGGACACCAGCAGAATATTGCCTTCCTGCAGAATCATGGTTCTCTCGCTTCAGGTCTTCCTGTTGATGCAAAGAAGATCGCGTGATCAACCGCACACATGTCGACAGCATGCGGGGCACGCAATGGGCCGTCCGTCGATGACTGCACGGTTGCCTTCGACTCAGGTGTATGAAATCCGGAAAACCCTGGCAATGTGTATTTCGCTCGTGGAAAACGGCCCCGAGCGGCGAGCCCGGCGCACGACGTCACTTGCGTGCAGGAGGCATCGCACTTCGGCAGCTGCAAGTCGGAGTAACACAAGAGATTCGCCGGGTGTCCGATATCCGGCATGTGGATTGCTGAGACATCGCGTGGTGAGCTGTCAAGACTCGTTTGGTCCAGGAGATCGGCAATGGTTCGCTACTTGTCACTGATGTCGTTTACCGAACAGGGAATTGGCGCGATCGAGCAGTCCGCTGAGCGAGCCAAGAAGTTTCGCGCCGCCGTAAAGAAGGCTGGGGGAAAACTTCAATCGGTCTACTGGGCGGTTGGTGCGTACGACGGAGCCTTCGTGCTGGAAGCTCCCGACGAAAGCACCGCCACACGACTGCTGCTGGCTCTGGCGAAACTGGGGAATGTCCGGACTCAGACGCTGCGGATCTATGATGAATCTGAGTTCCAGACAGTGTTGGATGCGATGTGACAATTCGCTCACCGGTGCGCGAACGGGAACGTGATGCGCGCCGAATCTGACGTCGGCGCCAACGTGGCGAATTCCGCCTGTCAGCATTCGTCGTGCGGAAGCGGCGGGCGTGATCCACTGCCTGACCGCGGCGGCGGTTTCGCTTCCTGTCAGCGTCGTTCGGGCACAATGGGAACGTGGCCGTGGCGGAGGAACGCTGCGGGCTGCAGGTTTCGCATTGGCCCGGAGACGCGGGAAATCGACACGTCGTCCAGGTGAACCTCCCCGCTTCCGTACAGAACAAACGAAATCTGCAACTGACCGTCCTGCGACGCCTGGCGGAACATTCGAAACGTCTGCCACGATGGTCCCGGCTTGGGTCGCACGGCGAATTCCGGTCCCAGTTCGTTGTCAAAGATCATCAGCGGCTGCGGCGTTTCCGGGCGCAAACGCCGACCGGTGCGAATTCGGCCACGAATCTCCAGAACATCTCCGGCGGTCACATCAACAGCGGGCGGCATCACCAGCAGCGATGGCTTTGGCTGGGAGTTTCCCGGTTCGTTTGAAGGTTTCCACGCCAGCATTCGAAGAAACGGTTGCGAACCACCGGCGTCGTTGACGACGTCCGCCGCGCTTCGGTAGTCGGTCGGATCGGGCAGCGCGGGCCGTTTCCAGCCTGCGTCTTCAATCATCCGCAAATTGTCGAAGCTTCCGGACGGTAATAGTTCGTCAGCTTCGTGATTCGCTGCGGAGATCTGGTCGAGCATCCGCCAGTGGTCCGGAAGAGAACTGAAGGCCACCGTGTGCGGGCTTGCCGTTGGCGAAGGCAGGTCCTTCACCGCACTTCGCCAGTACTGCTGCTGCACGAATCGAAGCTGCCGCGCGGCTTCCTGTGCGAAGCGTTCCGCCGTGCGGGCATCGTTCTGAGCCAGAGCCTGATCGGCCTGATCAAGTCGGCCGGCTGCCTGTCGCAGCAGAGATGCCGCGTTTGGCTCCGCCCGTCCCAGTTCATCAATCGCGGCGGACGTTCTCAACACGCGCTCATACTTCAGGCGGGCCAGTTCCACCTGGATGTGAGCGGCTCGATCGGCCACGGCGCGAATCCGCCGATCCAGCTCGCGCGCCTGTTCGGGGTCTGACGACACAAGGAAGACAGCAAACTGGTCAAAGTCCGGGATCGCCAGTTGCAGTCCGCCCGCTGTCATGTTTCGTCGCAGGCTGGAGATTCCCGTCGCGGTGACTCGCCATGCGGACGCCGTTTCGCTGGCGGCCACCGTCATCTGAGCCTGCCTGGAATACATTGGCTGCGGCACAAACTGCGAGGCGTTGTCCCAGAATCCGGCAAGGACCACGGAATTGATCCCGCTGGTGATAACGGCCGCGTCCGGTGATTCCGGCACACCTTCCAGATTCGCCGCCGCCAGCATCGCGGAGCCATTCATCGCGGAATCCCAGAGAGCACTGCGGGATGAAGTCAGCGGCTTCGACGGAGAAGGCGAACCGTCATCCATCTGCACTGCAATATGTCCTTCGATTCGTCCCTCTACCAGAAACGGCTCCAGAATGTGCAGGTACAGGCCGTTCAGTTCAATCGACAGCGCTGATTCGCGAATGGCGTCCGACTCCGCCGTCCGGATCGCCGCCGGATTTTCGCCGGATTCCTGCTGCAGCGAACGTGTCTTCCAGTAACCGATGCCGCGACAGCCGCCGGACAGGGCGGCCACGAGCTGCATCATGAACTGTTCGGATTCGATCACCATCGGTTCAAAGCCGGCGGCGGTTCTCCAGGCTGCCAGGTCACTTGACGGTTCTGTCTGCAGCCATGTCCACGGAAGCGTCAGTTGAGATGCAGCGCGCTGTCGCTGATATGTCAGATTGCGGGATTCACCAAACGAGCGGTTGCGACCGATGACATGTTCGCCGATGCCAACCATGTCCACTTCGCGCGAAGCAATGCCTTCTCCCGCGGTCATGTCGACCATCAGCGGCCGCTGCAGGATTCGGTCAGCGCTGCGCACTTCACGCGTCCACGTCATCAGTTGCGCTGACTGAGACACGTCGACACGCGTTCCCAGATAGAACGCCGACACCAGCGGGCAGGACTGTTCCAGCGGAAGCAGTCCGTGCAGCGGCGTGTCGTAATTCGCCGGATCGAACTGCAGGCGCGGCGGAGTCGCCACGACGACCAATCCGTTCCGAAGCAACTCCTGCTGCCGTTCGCTGTTGCGGTAGTCACTGACCCAGATCGCATTCATTCCAAGTGATCGAAGCAGCTGCGGAGACTCGCCGTGGTCCGGTGTCAGTCGCGGAAACACCGGCTTTTCGTCGACGAAGACCTGACTGCGCGCGATTCGAACGGTGGCCCGGTTTCCCGATCCCGCTGATGCGTCTGTCGTCGAAGGGTTGTTACCCGGCGAATCCGGCGCGGCGAACTCGGCAACGATGTTTGTCGGTGCCACGACCGGTCCGTACGTCGAACTGCCCAGGTCCAGATAGACATCGCCGGAGTTCAGTTCAACCAGCAGCACGCAGCCATGAACATACGCACCGGACGCATCAATCTCGCTGCGATGCAGTTCGGCACGAACCCTTCTCAGCTGAGCTTCCAGGGCCGCAGCGGATGTGCTGACGGCCAGCGTCTGCCATTCACCGGTTCGGGAATATCGGTCGCCGGGGATGAACGTCGACAGCGGAGTGCCGGTTCGGGGGTCGATCTGATTCGGAAGGATAAGCTTCAGTGCCAGTCGAACACCGGCAACACTGGAACTGAACCGCAGCGTTGCCTGAAACTCGTCAAGCGGCAGTGCCGGCGGATGGCGACTTACCAGCGCGATTTGACGGAAATCCCGCTGACCGCGGAATTGAATTCGCAAGCCTCGCTCGTCACCGTCACCCTGGAATTCGGATGCCGCAACAAGTTCGACGTCGTTTGGAAGGTCCCCCGCAACACGCCAGGACGGATCTTCCTTCACCTCATCACCGAATGCCGCCGCCGGCGACAATTCGATGACGAGCATCACAGGAATCAGCGCCGCCGCGCTGAAAATGACAGATCGAAGGACCAACATCCGTGTCGTCCGGACCGCAAATTCGCGGTTTCTCAAGGTCAGCGGCCGGTCTTGGCCGACAATTTCGCGGCGCGAATCATAACGAGTGCCATCAATCCGGCCGAGTCGAGTTTTTCAGGCGAATCGTGGTGCGATCGGCCGGAATACGGACTGTGGCAGTGCCGGTTCCGGACGGTCCACCGGCTTGCTTTTGCCTCGGGCGTGCCCGACGATTCCGCAAACGGGAATTTCCGTGCATACGTTCAGCGAGGCCACCTGGTGAGACGTCAATCCGTTTCAATGTTTCGATTTCTTGCCGCGTATTGCTGCCTGGTCTTGCCGCTGGAATCGCGGGCTCAGTATCCCGGCGCGGAAATGCCGCCTCCGGAATTTCGACAGGGCTTCGACAGCATCTCCGAAGCAGACTCGGAAGCCTGGCTGTCGGTGCTGGTCGGGACGGAATACTCAGGACGCGGAACCGGCCAGGAAGGCTATCTTCTGGCAGCCCGGTGGTACGCCGACCGGCTGGCGGAACTTGGTTTTCAGCCCGCCGGTACGGACGGAAGCTGGTTTCAGGCGGTTCCTTTTACCCGCACGGAAATCGTCAGCGACAGCTCGGCGATTTCTGCAGGCGACACGAAAATCGTCGACGGCACCGAACTGGGGCTCGCCGGCTATTTCGGCACATTTGTCTCACAATTGCCTGTGGTGTTTGCCCGCGTGAAACAACAGCGGCCCGATGTCGCGGAAGGTGAGTTCACGGATAAACTGCTGGTAATTCAGTCAGAAGGTCGCATCCGGCCGGGCGACGAATTTCTGGTAAAGACGAATCCGGCCTGCGTGCTGATTGTTTCCCGATCCGATCGCATACGCTCTCAGGCCGTGTCTCAGCCGGATGACTCCGCACCTCAGCGAGCGACCGCGATGATATCGACAGACGTCGCTAACAGGCTGGCTTCACACTGCGGAGCCAGCGATCGGCTGTTTACCGACGACGATCCCGGCAGCAATCTGGTTGTCACATCGTCTGTCCGAATCGACTGCAGCCTGTCAATTGAACGTGAGTCCGTTGACGTTCCAAATGTCGTCGGCTGGTACCCCGGTAGCGATGAATCGGTACGGAATGAACACGTCTGCATCGGCGCTCATCTGGATCATCTGGGCGAGCAGCAGGGGAGCGTCTATCCGGGAGCGGACGACAACGGCTCCGGATCAACCGCCCTGCTGCAGCTCGCGAAGGCGATTCATGTGAATCCGCAGAAGCCAAAACGCAGTGTTCTGCTGCTGGCATTCTGCGCTGAAGAACGCGGGCTGCTGGGTTCGCGGTATTACGCCGACCACCCGCTGCGTCCGTTGAGCGACATGATCTGCATGCTGAATATCGACATGGTCGGCCGCAATGAAGAGTCTGACACCGAAGCCGCTGCCGACAACACAAACACCATTCATCTGGTCGGCAGCAAACGCCTTTCCGACGACCTGCATGACCTGACCCTGCAGGCCAACCGCTGCGTGAACTTCGTGTTCGAATACGATGAGGAAGATGTCTACACTCGCAGCGATCATGCGTCCTTCGCGAAGCAGGGAGTGCCGGTGACGTTTCTGTTCGGCGGGTTCAACCCTCACTATCACAAGCCGACGGATACTCTGGACGGCATCAATTTTTGCAAGATCGCCAACTGTGCCCGGCTCGATTATCTGACTCTGATGATGGCGGCCGAGCACGGTCATTTCGCCAGGAAGGAATCTGACGACAAGGCTGGCGATTCCGCGTCCGAATAGCGAAAGTCCGTGGCTGAACCGGCCGGCGATTCTCTCACCCCGGCCATCCGCTGCCGCGGCCTTCTCAGCGTGTTGAAATCCCGGGTATTCGCAGGAACAGATCGTGCAAATCTCTCTGATACAGACCGATGTGGCATTCGCCGACAAGCCAGCCAACCTGGAAACCCTGAAGAAGCATGTCGTCAGCGAAACCGCCGGCGGAAGCAAGCTGGTGGCGTTCCCGGAATGTTTCACCACCGGCTATTGCTTCGATTCGCTGGATGAAGCCATGCAGCTCGCCGAACCAATCGAAGGTGAGACCACGCGGTTCATCACGGAACTCTGTCACGAATCGAAAAGCTTTGTGATTGTCGGCATGCTGGAACGTGACGGAGACGATCTGTTCAATGCCGCGGTACTGGTCGGACCGTCCGGCGTTGTGGGTAGCTATCGCAAGGTCCACCTGCCGTATCTGGGAGTCGATCGGTTTACGACCTACGGCAACCGTCCGTTCGAAGTTTTCGAAGCCGGCGGCGTGAACATCGGAATGCTGATTTGTTACGACGGAGGCTTTCCGGAAGCTTCGCGCGTACTGGCACTGAAAGGCGCGGACCTGATCGTTCTGCCGACGAACTGGCCACCCGGTGCGGAAACGATGTCGTGCTTTTCGACGAATTCCAGAGCCATGGAGAACGCTGTCTATTTCGCGGCTGTCAATCGCGTCGGAACGGAACGCGGGTTCTCATTCATCGGCTGCAGCCGCATCTGCGACCCGACCGGTGCGACGATGCAGGGTTCCTGCGACGACGCCGAATGCGTCATTCGCGGGACGATCGACACGACAGCGGCGCGGCAGAAGCGAATCGTCCGAGTTCCCGGACGCCATGTGATTGACCGCATGGCCGACCGCCGGCCGGAAATGTACGCGGAAATCTGCGAACCCCATTCGCTGCCGCGCCCGGGACGCGATGAACCGGTTTGAGAGACACGCTGATTGACATCGGACGACCGGGAACCGGCCCGCTGCGATCCTGTCGCCGAATCACGCCGACAAGTCTTCGCCGCGTTCGTGAGTGACAAACGGAAATCGCAGGCAGAAGCCGGCATCGTGCGTCTTGTCGGGAAGCGTTGAGCAAAATACGCCGCCCAGTTCCGAAACAATCGTCTGGCAGGCATGGATGCGCGTGGCGTCGGCATCCCCTGGGCCGCCCGTCAGTTCCGGATCCAGCGTCACATTTGCCGATGCTGTCGAACGGCGTTTGGCAGCCGCTGGTTCGATCCGAAGTTCCACCACGGATGAATCCTGCCGCGTGGTGACGTGAATCGCAGTGCTTGTTTGTCCGGCTGCTGTGCCGGAACGAACGCAGCAATTCAGCAGTGCGACGATCACAAGCTGCACCAGCGAAGCGTCCGCCAGGACATCCGGAAGCGAGTCCGCCATGGTTAGTTGAACGTCCGCGGATGCCTGCCGCGCGGTCGCTTCAAACGTCTCCATGGCTGTCGTAACCATGTCATTCATGGACACTGACCGGACATTCGGCTGCCTGGCCCGAATGAAATCCCAGACTCGCCGAAAGCGGGAGGAAAGCTGCCGGCCGGCGTCGACGATCAGTCCCGCCGCGCGCCGAGCGGTGTCGGGGATCTGTCCGTCACCCAAAGCCTCACGCAGCAATTCACTGGCACCGTGAATGACAGTGACGGGCTGGCTGAGTTCGTGTACCAGAACAGATGCGATTTCGCCAAACACTGCCGAACGCTGATCCAGAGCGCACTGCAGAGATTCCTCGGGAGACAACGCCTGCAGACCCGTCGCGTCGTTGTGCGGATGAAAACACAGCACGGTGACGGGGCCACCACCGTTGTCGTCTTCACATCTTCGAGCGGAAACGTCCGTGACGATTCTGCCGGAGTCGTGCCGCTTCAGCACGCAGGGGATTCGTGCTGTCGCAACGCCATCGGAGGTCGACATCGCCTGTAGTCGCCTCAGTGCGCGCTGGCACATGTCGTCGGGAAGAAGTGCCGCAAGGGGCCAGCCACGAACATCTGTCGTCGGCGGATAACGCAGCAGTCGCAGCAGTGAGGCACTGGCCGCGACTATGGCTCCGGCGGAGACAACGACAACCGCATCGTCGCAGATCTGCAGGATCATTTCGGCCAGATCGGCGCAGCGCAAACTCGAATCAGAATCAAGCGACAGTCGGTGGGTGGTCATCTGTGGGGTGAATCCTGGATCTGAATTGCCCGTGCCGAACTGCAGTGAAGCGAGAATGGTGTGTTGATCAAATCGTCGGCATAAGACAATCAGGTCGCGCCGGGATAATAGAGTGCGCATCCGGCGGCGACAACGTGACCGCAGGAAAATCGCGATCAGGAAACTCGCGGCTTCAACGGTGTTTGGCTTCGAAGCAGGATGATTCGGTAGCACGCCGTGCATGGAACGGCCACAATGAGCACCATTCGCTTCGATGGGCAGGACTGCATCGGAGCACCACCTGACTCGCCGTGAAAGTCACTTCGGAGGTTCCTCAGCGGCGACTGCACCCCAAACCAATCACGGGAGTTTCACAGCAATGAACACATCAGATGTCACCGGGAAATCCCGTTCAGCGACAGCCTCCGGGGCAGCTTCGAATGAACTCCGGGGCACTTCGCGTCGGCGGTTTCTGGCGTCCGCCGCCGCGGGAGCAGCGGTGATCTCAGCCGCACCGCTGGCCTTCACAGCCAGCCGAACCAGTGAGGAGATCATTACCGGCGAAGGCCAACACAAGTTCCGCGTTGTTCATGCGTGGCCGCAGTTGCCGGACCGATACACCTGGCAGACAACTCACAACGTCGCCGTGGACAAAGGCGGCAACCTGTATGTCATTCACGAAGGGCGAAAGGAACAGAAGGATCACCCATCGATCTTTGTCTTCGATTCCAGCGGAAAGTTCGTGCGGGCGTTCGGCAGCCAGTTTCAGGGCGGCGGCCACGGCATTGAAGTTCGCGAAGAAGGCGGTGAGGAGTTTCTGTATGTCGCCGCTTATCAGCAGATCAAGGCGTTCGCAAAACTGACGCTGACAGGCGAAACCGTCTGGTACAAACGAGCCCCCATGGAATCCGGTGTTTACGCATCCGCCGAGGATCGCTCCACCGAAGCGGTCTGGGGCAACGACCGGTTTCTGCCGACCAATTTCGCGTTTCTGGACGACGGAGGCTTCCTGCTGGCCGATGGATACGGTTCGTTCTACATCCACCGCTATGACAGGGACGCGAACTGGGTGAGCTGCTTCGGCGGCGCCGGTGACGGTGAAGGCAAGTTCAAGACTGCCCACGGCCTGTGGGTCGACAAACGCGAAGGCCGCGAACCCACCATCGTGGTGACTGACAGAGCCCACGATACTCTGCAGATCTTCACGATGGACGGCAAGTACATCGAAACACTGACCGGCTACGGCCTCCCGGCGAACATCGACTCCTGGAAGAACCTGCTGGTTGTCCCCGAACTGAAAGCTCGCGTGACGCTGCTGGACGAAAACAACCAGGTCGTTGCGCAGCTTGGTTCCGCCATTGATCGTCTGGGCGAAGTGAAGGACCTGCGAGTAAAGCCGGACGAATGGAAGAACGGCCAGTTCGTCCATCCTCACGATGCCTGCTTCACACCGGAGGGAGACATCTTCGTCGCAGAGTGGGTCGGCACGGGCCGCGTGACAAAGCTGGAACGCGTGAGCTGAAAGGCAGGCTCTCCCTTCAGGGCTCCGCGCTCACGGAACCACCAAGGTCCGGCAGCGATCGCCCGTGTCAAGCCTGGACGATGGAACAGTCGATTGGTGAATGGTCGGGCGATACGTGATCGCGGCCGCACAACAACCGTTAGGATCCCGAACGGCCGTCGCGTCGCCGTTCGGGTTCCGGCGTTCAGCCGGGCGTCCGGTCAATTGCCTCCGGTCGATGCTCTGTCATGGCATGACAAGAATCAGCCCCACCACGACAAGTGTCTGCATGACGGTGGCTTCTTCGTTAAACGGAATCTGGTACTTCAGCTTTGGAGCACATTCGCCGGGACGGTACCAGCCGAGTGTGTATTCTCTGGCGTGCATCGGGTGCAGAGTCATCTGGTACGGCAGTCCGACCAGTTGTGTCATGAAACGGCCGCCGGACGCGAACGGCTGAACCCAGCGGTTGTAGGTGTGACCGTACCGTTCCAGCGCGGGGTCTTCAAAGTACAGCGGATTGTGCCACAGGTTGGTCGGCGCCCACTGCAGCACCGTCTGAGGCGGCCGAACAGCCACGTACTCGCCCCGATCCATGCGGTCTTCAAAGTCATCCGGCAGCGATTCTTTGGGAATGCTGCCCCAGGCATAGTCGAGTGACGGTCGAATGTCAGTGATCTTGCGGCTGAGCAGTTCCGAAGATGACTGAGCGCCGAATCGCGGTTGCTGCGCAGTGCCTGACGCGACAACCACCTTCATGCCGTAGTCATCCAGATTGTCCGGCAATACATCAACCGGTTCGTAGAATTCCACGAACATGTTGGACACGCGACGGTTCTGCTGGTTCCAGCGGACGGACTGCATGTGCCACTTCTCCGCCAGCGTCCAGGACTCCTCATCCTGCACAATCATATGGACTCGCCGGGCATGTGCCGCGGCAAACGATTCCGGGTACGCCAGCGACGAATACTCCGACACCGGAGCTGATTCCTGCGGAAGTACGGCGTCCGGGATCAGCACGGGAGCACGGAATTCGTCGTCAGGCACCGCGGACAGCGGCGGCATCAAAGGTACTCGGGACATGCGCGCGGCGGAAGGCTGTTCGACGGGCATCGACGACATCGGCGGGACAAGCGAATCGGCCAGTTCACGTGCCGTCGCTCTGCGCCGGACATCATTCGTCAGCTCCTCAGGACTTTGAGCCGGCACGCCCGGCAGGCGCCGCGATTTTGTCACCGGGGAAGACGCGTGAGGAAGCGGCTGCAGCGTTTCCGGAACGGGCACGAGTCGATCGGCGCGGGATCTGGCGTCGAACGCTTCCTCCGCCGGAGTCTGGGTTCGGAAACCTGATGGTCCCGACAGTCTGTCCGCCACGCGAGCCGGATGCGGCGGTGCCGCGACTTCCTGCGGCGGCAGGAAATCGGGAATTCGGATTCGCGCCGCGTCACCGTCAGCGGCGTACAGAGAACCAGCCCCCAGGCACGTTGCCAGAACACTGCCCAACAGCAGTTTTCGGATACGCGCGGAAACGCGATCCGAAAACAGGTCAGCTATGGTCGCCGGGGTAATGCTCCACCGAGTAATTCGGTGCTTCCTGCGTGATGGCAATGTCATGAGGATGGTTCTCCCTAACCGAAGCCGCCGAAACTTCGATAAAGCGGGCTTTGGCTCTGAGTTCTTCCGTGGTATTGACGCCCACGTATCCCATGCCGGATCGCAGGCCTCCCGTCAACTGATACAACAAAGGCTGCAGAGCGCCCTTGTAGGCAACTCGGCCTTCCACGCCTTCCGGAACCAGCTTTGACTGGTCGCCGGAATCCGTCCTGCCCTGCCGATATCGTTCGCTGCTGCCCTTCACCATGGCTCCCAGCGATCCCATGCCGCGGTATCGCTTGAAGCTGCGTCCCTGGAAAAGAATCATTTCCCCGGGACTTTCATCGACTCCCGCCAGCAGACCGCCAACCATGACAGTTGACGCTCCGGCGGCCAGTGCCTTTGTCATGTCTCCGCTGAATCGAATTCCGCCGTCGGCGATGATTGGAATTCCCGTGCCGTCCAGCCCTTTTGCCGCACCGGCGATGGCTGTCAGTTGGGGAACTCCGATTCCGGAAATGATCCGCGTTGTACAGATCGAACCCGGTCCAATGCCGACCTTGACTGCGTCGACTCCGGCATCCGCCAAAGCCTTCGCACCCTCCGCCGTCGCGACGTTGCCCGCGATCACGTCGATGTCAAAACTCTGTTTGATGGCCCGAACGGATTCGATGACGTTGCGCGAATGGCCGTGGGCACTGTCCACGACAAGCACATCGACACCCTTTTCGACCAAATGAGCGGCTCGATCCTGATCGTAGACACCGACCGCAGCGCCGACGCGCAATCGACCGCGGTTGTCCTTTGACGCCCGCGGAAACTGCAGGTTCTTGTCGATATCCCTGATCGTAATCAGGCCTCTCAGTTGATATTGATCGTCTACCAGCAAAAGTTTCTCGACCCTGTTTTCCAGCAGGATGCGTTCTGCCGCTTCCAGACTCGTCGTCTCCGGCGCAGTCACCAAATTGTCCTTAGTCATCACTTCCGCGACAGGCCGGTCCTTGGACTCCAGAAAGCGCAGATCTCGCCGAGTCAGGATGCCCACCAGCCTGCCGTCGACGGTTATCGGAACGCCGCCGATGTTGCGTTCATCCATGATCCGGGCCGCTTCGCCGACGCTGGTGTCCGGCGGCAGAGTCACCGGGTCCACAATCACACCGTGCTCACTGCGTTTCACACGGTCGACCTCCATCGCCTGCTGTTCGATCGACATGTTCTTGTGAATGATGCCGATCCCGCCCAGCTGCGCCATTGCGATCGCCATCTCGCTTTCCGTGACTGTATCCATCGGACTGCTGACGATCGGGACGTTCAGCGGGATGTTTCTGGTCAGCCGCGAACTGATGTCCACTTCCGAAGGCATGACGTCGCTGTAGCCGGGTTCCAGCAAAACGTCGTCAAAGGTCAGCCCCCTGTAGGCGATGCGGTCGTGCATGGTCGGATCCTTTCCAGTTCAGTTGCCTGTCGTTTCACTCGTTGTCGAAGACCTGGCCGTCCACGAGGGAAGTAACAATTCACGAATCCGGAGCAGCCACTTCCGATTGCCGTCAGGCCACACCCGGTTCGCGACTGTCCGCAGTCCCGATTCAATCTTCCAAATTCCAACACGCCGCCTATCGGTCCGGCTTTCAACCGCGGTTCCGAAAACCTACGTCTCTGCTTTCACCGCTTCGGCGAATCGGTTCCCCAGTTTCACCAGGCTCGATACGTCCAGGCTTTCCGCTCGAGTCGTCTGGTCGTGACCCATCTCCGCCAGAAGCTCGTCCACTTCCGGTTTCGAAAGCTGTTTGCTGTACATCCCGACCAGCACGCTGCGCAGCAACTTGCGTCGCTGATGGAACAGCCTGCGGACGAAGTCCAGGAAGAACACTCGATCACTGATCCGGCCGCCGCGACCATCGTGTCTCCAGATACTGACGATGGCTGAATCCACCGCCGGGCGCGGCCAGAAGACCTTCGGGCCCAGCCGTCGCAGAATTCGGACGCTGCACTGAGACTGCAGCCAGACCGACAGGGCTCCGTAGTTCGACGTGCCGGGTTCGGCAATCATCTTTTCGGCGAGTTCCAGTTGGATCGTGGTCACCATCCGCGTCCACGGCAGATCAGAAGCGACCAGATTCGAAATTACGGGTGTCGCCACGCTGTACGGCAGGTTGGCCACCAGCTTCAGTTCCGCGCCCGGTGGAGCGGTGGCGATTTCCGCTTTCAGCAGGTCAGAAATTTCCGGCGCCAGCGTGTTCTTGTTCTTCAGAATGTCACGATTAATCAGCGTGACGTTTTCGTATTCCGCCGTCGCGTGACCGGCCAGCGCGAACATGTTGCGGTCGATCTCCACGGCGATGACGCGGCCCGCCTGCTGAGCCAGAAACGTCGTCATGCCGCCGGTGCCCGGGCCGACTTCCAGCACGATATCAGTCGGCTTCAGTTCGGCAGCCCGGACGGCGAATTCCACCAGGTTGATGTCGATCAGGAAGTTCTGCCCCAGATCGCTGCGCGGGTTGAACCCAAACTGCTTGAACAGTGCCATCAGGTGCGATCGAGTTTGCCGGGCCTCGTCCTTCATTCGCGATCCAGCAGCTTGGCGACGTACTTGCCGAGAATATCAAGTTCGATGTTCACCTCGTCGCCGACGTCGCGCCGGCCCAGCGTCGTGATCTCCAGCGTGTGAGGAATCAGCGCCACGGAAAACCGGTCGGACTCGACATTCACCAGCGTCAGGCTGACTCCGTCAACGGCGACGGAACCCTTTGGAACCATCAGCCGCGTCATGTCCGGCGCGACGCGAAACCACAGGTCCACCCATTCATTGCTGCGGCGAAGTTCGTCGACGGTACCCACACCGTCCACGTGACCCTGAACGAAGTGGCCGCCCAGCCGTCCGCCGACGGCCAGCGAACGTTCCAGGTTGACGGGGTCGCCAGTCCGCAGACGCCCCAGATTCGTCTTCGAAAGAGTCTCCTCACCGGCTTCGAAGTCCAGTGCCCCGTCGGCGATCTTAACCACTGTCAGGCAGCAGCCGCTGATGGAGATGCTCTCGCCGATCGTCGCGGCATCAGCGGGAAGCAGGCGGGCCGGGAGCGATCGTCAGGCGCAGACCGTTTGGTTCCTGCCGCAGGAGTCTGACGATGCCTTGTCCTTCAACGAGTCCGGTAAACATTCGGGGCCAGAACGCGAGAGTGCAACGGGAAGCGGACGGCGACGTGAGCCTGCCGTCGTGTGTTGCGGACGAAGTCTAGCGAAACAAAACCGGATTGCCACCGGCCCGCTCAGCAGGTTCCGGCGCCATCGACGGTGTCGGACCGCTGCAGAGTATCGCTTCGACGCGGCTCCGAAGAATGCCACGCTTCAATACACGACTGGCACCGCCCCAATTCTGACCGCATGCATTCCGGGAACGGCAGCCTTCTGTGGGATTCCGTGACATCTGTCGACGAAAACTGCGGATGCACGAGGTTGCTGGCACTGCAGCGACGACCGTCGAAGTCCGTCGCAGAACAGTTTCCGACGGCTGCGCCGCACAACTTCTGCGAAGATGTGCTACCCAGTGCGGCCCCCGGTGTGGCAGCGGCCTGGCTGCCAAACCGCGAGCGGGGCAGTATGAGACATTCGGGCTCGCGGGAGTAAGAAGAGCGAAAAGTACCGGTGTCCGCCTCGGCCAGTTAAACCCGAAGCTGCGCTCCATGAACGTCCAATCACAGGAGCCCTACGCCGCCCTGTGCTGGCGTATCACGAAATCGGCGCTGGAAATCTCTTCCGTTCGCCTACGGCGTTCGCGCGCAATCAGCAACTGGTACTTCTGGATTTCCAGACTGTAGGCGGCATCAATCAGATCGAGAGCCCGGTGGCAGGCGGAGTCGCCGTGATCCGCGGTGTGAGCGGTTTCGTCGGAATCGTGCATCCCTGCAGCCATCCTGCGGTGAATTTCACGTCATTCGTGATCGTGCGTGTGACCATCATGATCGTGGTCATGCGAATGATCATGATCGTGGTCATGCGAATGATCGTGGTCGTGATCGTGGTCGTGGTCGTGTGAGTGATCATGATGGCCGTCGGGAACCGAAGTGCCTCCCGGCGGTTCGACCGGTAGTGTGCCCGAACCGGCGATTTGCAGGAAGGCCGATTCCGCGGCCCGGTAAACGTCTCGCAGCGGCACTCCGTGGTTTCGTGCGACGGCGGCGCAGTCGTCGAATTCCGGGGCGAACGACGGCGATGTGCCTGTTCGCCACGAACGCTTGCCGGAGACGTCTCCCCACGGGGTAGTGACGGTGACTTTGTCACGAAACTGCACTCGGCGCTGAATTGAAAGGCGCCGAATTCCCAGTGTCCCGGTTTCGTCGAACAGGATTGTCTCCAGCGAATCAATGCTTTCCGGCGAGCACAGCACGCTGACCACGGCGCCCGGCCGGTCCTTCTTCATCTGCACCGGAGTCACCCAGACGTCGAGTGCTCCAGCCCTTGCCAGACGCTGCCGTACGTGGCCGATGACTTCACCCGACACGTCGTCAAGATTGGTTTCCAGCAGCGTTACGAATTCCATGTCAGCGTCTGCAGCCGCTTTTCCGACAAACAGCCGCAAAATGTTGGCTCGCTGAGGAAACGTCATCGATCCGGCGCCGTAGCCGACTTCGTCAACCGTCATGGCGGGCATCGGACCAAAGGCATCGGCCAGCGTCTTCACAATCGCCGCACCGGTGGGAGTCGTCAATTCCGCATCGATCGGCACGTCGGCCAGCGGAATGCCTTTCAGAATCTCGGCAGTTCCCGGCGCGGGAATTGGGCAGATGCCGTGATCGATATGAACGCTGCCTCGGCCGGTCGGAACAAAGTTACAGACAACGCGGTCGACGTTCAGCAGATCGAAGCCCACGGCGGCCCCGACGATATCGACAATGGAGTCGACCGCTCCGACTTCGTGAAAGTGGACCTTTTCGACCGTCGAACCATGCACCCGAGCTTCCGATTCGGCGACCGCCAGAAAAAGTCGTTTGGCGAGTTCTCGCTGACGATCGGTCAGCGCGGCGGCGTTGTCCAGAATCCGGACGATTTCGGTAAAGTGCCGGTGAGCATGCTGTTCGGGATGATCGACCAGCACCTGAATCGCTCGAAACCCGTTCTTGATGACGGTTTCAATGCGAAGCTGCACATCCGGCAGATTCAGCGATGCGATCGCCGAGCGGATTGCTTCCCGACTGACGCCCGCGTCGATGAGCGCGGCCAGAGTCATGTCGCCGCTGATTCCCGTCGCACATTCCAGCCAGGCGATTTTCATGATGGTATCTTCGGGCTACGGATTCGCGCGGCGGTGAGCGATTCGGTGTCCGCCGTTCCACAAGTCGGCCTTCGCGGAAAGGGCGGACTCCAAAGACGGAATCTGCGTTATGGGGGGCTCACCCGTTCTTTGCTGCGTTCCGGGCTCGAATCAGGTCAAGCGGCGACTGACCGGCTGCCGGGACCGGAGGCTTGCCGGCATCGGGTGTCGACGTACCGGCGTCGGCTTTTGGTTCGTCGGACGCCGCAGCTTGTTGTTTTGGCTCCGCCTTCTTCGCGGGGACGGCGGGAGCAGCACCGCCACCGCCGGCGGAAGCTCGGATCTGATCGAGTGGCGATCCACCGGCAGGTTTCTTCTCTGGTGCCGCCGCGGCACCGCCGGCGGACGCTCGAATTTGGTCCAGCGGTGATCCTCCGGCGGGCTTTTTCGCCGGTGCCGATGCGGCACCACCGGCAGACGCCCGAATCTTGTCCAGCGGCGAACCTCCGGCCGGCGCGGGTTTCGGTTTCGCTCCGCCGCCCGATGCCCGGATCGCGTCAAGCGGGCTTCCTCCGGCTGCTGGCTTCGACGCCGGTTTCGATTCCGGGGCAGCTTTGGCGGCTGGCTTGGCGTGGCTTCCGGCGTCCTTCTTTGGTTTCGGAGCATCCACGACGGTTAGAAACGCCGGGTCAATGTCGTACCAACTGATGTCCACCGGACCGTCGAATTCCACCAGCGCGCGACAATTCATGTTGACGGTCTTGACCCTGCCGGTGTATTCGGCGAATCGCCGCAACTCGGGAGTTGCCGCCGCGACGACAACCCATTTGTCGGTCAGTTCACGCTTCAGTTGTTCGGCTCGTTCAATCGACATGATGTTCGCTTCGTGCGGGAAGTGAATGCGCTGGCAGACCCCTGCGAAATGTCGCGCGACCGGACGCGGACAGACCGGAACCAACAACGCTCCGGGATTACACGGCTGCCTGATTCCGACTTTGGTTCCCCTGTCCTGAAAACCAGACCAGTGCGGCAGGCGGCGGCATTCTGAATCAACGAGTCGCGCGAATCAAGCGGTCCGGAACTGAGCCGTGTCCTGGATGCCTCGGTTCCGGCACACGGGAAAACCGAAGGCTTTCGACGGAATCAAGCGTCCGAAATCGACAACAACTGCTTGCCGTCGACGTCGGAATTCTCGGATGCGGCGACAGCTTCCGTGACCTGTTCCAGAGACCAGGTGCGGCCGATAGTCGTCGCCAGAATTCCGTCGCGAATCAGTCTTTCAATACGTCGGAACAGACGCAGCTTCCTCGCGAGTCCGATGCCGGCCATGTAACGGCTCAGCCAGAACCCTTCGATCGTCGCCGCCTGAGTCATCAGGTCTCGAGAACCGAACTGCAGCGGCTGCGGGCTGAGCGTACCGTAGACCAGCATCCGGCCTCCCGGCCCCAGCGACCTAACCACCGCTGACCCTGTTGCTCCGCCGACGGGGTCGATCGCGTAGCGCACTCCCTGGTCGCCGACGATCTGCCGCAGCGAATCCCGTAGGTCGTCGGCTTTGTGATGTTCCGGATCGAACACGACGACCTGATTCGCACCTTCGGCCTTCAGTTCAGCAGCCTGAGCTTCCCGACGAACCACATTGACGGTGCGGAAGCCGCAATGATTCCCAAGGCGAATCACCATGCGTCCCAGAGACGATCCAGCCGCGGTCTGCAGCAGCCAGGCACCCTGCGGAACCTTCAGTACTTCCCGCGTCATCACCCACGCCGTCGCCGGATTGACGAAAAACGTGGCCGCCTGTTCGACAGACAGGTGGCTGCTGACGGGAATAACCCGGTCGGCGGGCGCAATCGCGTACTCGGCCCAGTTACCGCCTGACTGATTCAGCACGACGACTCGTTTGCCTTTGAACAGCCGCCCGCGAAGTCCTCCACCCGATCCTTCGACAATTCCGACGCCTTCAAAGCCTGGCGTTGCCGGAAGCTGCGGCTGCACGCCGTAGATTCCGCGGATAAACATCATGTCGGACGGATTGACGGGACTGGCCAGCATTCGAACCAGCACCTGCCCGTGTTTCGGCTGCGGGACGGACGCGTCAACGCACTGCAGCACGTCACGAGGTTCGCCGGTCACCGGAAATTGAATCGTTTTCATATGAACGCTTCCTGGATGCGTCAGCGTGACTCGTCGCGATGCTTCCTTCAACCGATCAGCAGAAGTTGCGGCTGCAGAAGGGCGTCTCGCGTGGCGCTGAGTATCCGCAGGAGACCAGTACAGCAGCAGAAATCTCGCCGTGCCCGTATCCTCGCATGCACCTCTCCCAGCGCAGCGGCAGGGAGAGGTTCTTGCACCAGCACCGCGCATGGCAGGGCCGCGCACCCACCTCTCCCAGCGCAGCGGCAGGGAGAGGTCGGGCGAGCGGAGCGATGCCCGGGAGAGGGCCGACCGCGCGTTCAGCGTTCCGACATCGCAGCGCGATCAACGCGCGAACGTCCCCTCCCCCGAACGTCGCTTCGCTCGTTCGACCCCTCCCTTTTGCCTTCGGCCGGGAGGGGTTCTTGCACCAGCACCGCCCATGGCACGCGGACGCGCACAGCTACGAGTCCCGCGTTGCGGGGAGTTCTGCGGGGGCCGAACGTCAGCCTGCTGACGCCGCCGAGCGTTCGCCTGGAGGCGCGGTTCGGCGTAGCATGTTGTATTCGATCGAGCGCTGGTGCCCACCGCGCGAACATCCTGACAGCCCGGAACGAAGTACGAAACTTACACCATGAACCGCCTGGCTCACGAGACCAGCCCGT
The DNA here is from genome assembly GCA_041398785.1 of Planctomycetaceae bacterium. Lineage (NCBI taxonomy): Bacteria > Pseudomonadati > Planctomycetota > Planctomycetia > Planctomycetales > Planctomycetaceae > Planctomycetaceae bacterium. The sequence continues at coordinate 31,085 of JAWKUA010000027.1, forward strand.
ATCTGCTGCAGCACGCGTCCAACCCGGTCGACTGGTATCCCTGGGGCGACGACGCGTTTCAGACCGCGCGGGAACGCGATTGTCCCATCTTTCTCAGTATCGGCTACAGCGCCTGTCACTGGTGCCATGTGATGGAACACGAAAGCTTCGACAACGCGGACATCGCCCGGCTGATGAATGAAACATTCGTCAACATCAAAGTTGACCGTGAAGAACGGCCGGATCTGGATCAGATCTACATGAGTTCCGTAATGGCCCTGACGGGACGCGGCGGCTGGCCGATGTCCGTGTTTCTGACTCCGGAACTAAAACCGTTCTTCGGCGGAACCTATTGGCCTCCGGACGCTCGTATGGGAATGCCGGGATTCCGTCAGATCGTGTCGAAAATCGGTGCGGCCTGGAGGCAGCGGCGCGACGACATCGAAGACAATTCCCGGCAACTGGCCGCCGCTGTTATTCAAATGAGCGTGCCCGCGGGCCGGCCCGGTGAACCGGACGACAAACTTCTTTCCGCCGCGATGTCCGACTTGCTGCAGGCGGCGGATGCGCGTTTTGGTGGCTTCGGCGGAGCGCCCAAGTTTCCTCACGCGATGGACCTGCGACTGCTGCTGCGCCTGTGGGTTCGGTTTCAGAATTCTGAGGCTCTGCAAGTATCCCGATTCACTTGTGACCGAATGGCGGCCGGCGGCATTTACGACCATCTGGGCGGAGGTTTCCACCGATATTCAACGGACGCGCGGTGGCTGGTGCCGCACTTCGAAAAGATGCTGTATGACAACGCACTGCTGACGTCCGCGTATGCGGAACTGCTGCAGATCACCGGGTCGCCGGAGCACGAACGAGTGCTCACGGAGACCCTGGACTATGTGCTTCGTGAAATGACGCTCGACAGCGGCAGCTTCTGCAGTACTCAGGACGCCGACAGCGAAGGTGAAGAAGGCCGCTTCTTTGTCTGGTCGCTGGCTGAAGTCACCGAAGTCCTCGGCATTGCCGATGCGAAACTGTTCGCGGCCGCGTACGACGTCACTCAAGCGGGCAACTGGGAAGGCAGCAACATCCTGAATCGGCCACGACCGCTGAAAGACGTGGCGGACGATTTTCGGATGACTCGCGAAGAACTCGTGCAGGCGCTTGCGCCGCTGAAACAACGGTTGTTTGACGTACGAAAACAGCGAACAGCGCCGGGGACAGACGACAAGATCATCACGGCCTGGAACGGCATGATGATCAGCGGCATGTCGCTGGCATCGCGCGTTCTGGGCGAACCCAGGTATTGGAAGGCGGCCGGGCGAGCGGCGGACGACATCCTTCAGAATCTGCGGGCCGATGATGGCCGGCTATTCCATACCGCTCGCCACGGTCGCCCGTCCATTCGCGCGTTCGCGGACGACTACGCTTGTCTGATCGATGGTCTTGTTGAACTTTATCAGGCGACGTTCGACGAAAGCCGTATCGATCAGGGGGCGGAACTGGCCGATCTGCTGCTGGCCGACTTCTTTGACGAATCCAGCGGCGGATTTTTCTATACGGCGGAAACGCAGTCGACGCCGATCACGCGCATCAGGGACAGTCAGGACGGAGCGACTCCTTCGGCGAACTCGATGGCCGCCACGGCCCTTCTGAAGCTGTCTGTTCTGACCGGACGAAGTCAGTACCGGGACGCGGCGGAATCGACTCTGAAAATGCTGGACAGTCAATTGCGGAAATCGCCGATGTCCGGAGGGCAGTCACTGATCGCCGTCGACCACGCGATCGGACCGATGCCGGAGGTCGTTATCCAGCTTCCGGGTGACAACTGGCAGGAATCGCAGACCGTGAGTTTTCTTCGTCGGCGGTTTGCTCCCGGATTGATGCTGGCGGTTCGAACAGCGCGGCACCGCGACAGTCCGGCACTTCGGTCAGCGCTGCTTGATCCGCTGTTTGAAGGACGCGACGCTGACCCGTCAAGGGAAACGATCTGGGTGTGTCAGCGAGGAAGATGCCGAGAACCAGTCAACGCGGCGGACGATGTTCGACGCGTGCTGGACGGCATCCTTCCGCTGCCCGAATCCATTCGCGGCTGACGTTCGCGTTGTGCGCGTCGCGAAATGCGGCTTGCGATGAAACCGACCCCTGTTAAGGCAACGATTCCGTGGCAACACCCTTCGATGGCAACCGTCGGCAGATGATGTCGGCAATCGCAGCCGCAGGAATCTCGTCCGCCGCGTTCCAGCGTGCTTTGGCGGTTCAGGTGGCAGAAGGTTCACAGATCACTGCTGACAGCATTCGCAATGCGGAATGGGTTGCGGACATCGAACTGACCGACGACGAACGAACACGCGTGGCGGACGCGATGGAGCGAGTCCTCAAACAGCGCCGCGATCTGCAGAGTGCAAACATCACCAGCGACACGCTTCCGGCGTTCCGATTCGACCCGGAAATCGGCGACGGCACGGCGGCGGCACGCTCTTTGATGAAACCTGACTGGCTGACGGCAGCGGTCGATGACGAACCCAATCCCGCCGAACCGGACGGACTTCCGTTTCGATCGATTCGGTCGCTGGCGCGAATGCTGCGAAGCGGGCAGACAACGTCCGTGGAAATGACGGAACTGTGTCTCGCGCGACTGGCGGAACACGATCCGACGCTGAAGTGTGTCGTGACGCTGACACCGGAACTGGCGCTCGAGCAGGCTCGTCGTGCGGACGATGAACTCCGCCGCGGCGTCGATCGCGGGCTGCTGCACGGCATTCCGTGGGGCGCGAAGGATCTGATTTCGGTGCCGGGATATCCGACAACCTGGGGAGCTCCGCAGTTTCGTGATCGCGAGCTTCCCGGCACGGCCGCCGTCGCGCGAAGGCTGGACGACGCGGGTGCCGTGCTGGTCGCCAAGCTGTCGCTGGGAGCACTCGCGATGGGCGACGATTGGTACGGCGGAAAGACTCGCAACCCGTGGAATCCGGAACAGGGTTCGAGCGGTTCATCAGCGGGTTCCGCGGCAGCCGTTGCGGCGGGACTTGTTCCTCTGGCGATCGGAAGCGAAACACTGGGCAGCATCGTGTCTCCGTGCAAACGCTGCGGAGTTGCCGGACTGCGGCCAACGTTCGGGCGCGTCAGTCGAGCCGGGTGCATGTCGCTGTCATGGACGATGGACAAGCTGGGACCGATCGCCCGCAGTGTCGATGATTGCGGCATCGCGTTGGCCGCAATTCACGGAGCCGACGTCGACGATCCCACGTCCGTCCAGCGGTGGTTTGACTGGCCGATGTCCGTCGACCTGACGTCGCTGCGCATCGGCAGGGCAGATGGTGAGAATCCGTCACCCGCCGACGCGAAGATTCTGGACGTGCTGACGAATGCCGGAGCCCGCATCGTCCCCGTCACGCTGCCCCGCGACGTGTCGGAATATTCGATCGCCATCATGGGTGACGTCGAAGCGGCGGCTGTGTTCCACGATCTGCTGGCGGCAGGCGACACCGACGGCCTGAATCGCTGGCCCGACATCTTTCGAAAAATGCACTTTGTTTCCGGCGTCGACTACCTGCGCGCCGCGCGGGCTCGCACGCTGCTGATGATGCAAATGACGCAGGTCTTCGAACAGGTTGACCTGTACGTCGGCGGCAGTGATCTGGGGATTTGTAATCTGACCGGCCATCCGACACTTGTCTTTCCGACGGTGACACAGAACTCCGAACATCCGCAACCGGAATGCGGAACTCTGACCGGTCGGCTGTACGACGAAGCCACGCTGCTGGCCGTCGGCTCAATCGTCGAACGCGAAGTCGGGATGACGTCACAGCATCCCTGCGAATGACACCGTTCGAGCGTTCACGCCCACCGGGAAATCGGCAATGCCGGCGCCGCGGGATGCATTTGGTTTCCCTCGAAACGCTGCGGCATTAGCATGGGTGGAATCCCGTAATCGGACAACTGGGTTTCTGCATGGCTGTGTCGCTGGCTGAACAATTTGAAGCTCTGTGGAACGTCACGGACTCGGCGCCTGATGTGTTCGAATTCCTGGATCGCCATCCGGAAGCTGATACGAAGAGCCGCTTGCAGATCCTGCTGACGGATCAGCGGCAACGCTGGAAGTCGGGTGCGCCGGTACACGTCGAAGACTACCTGAAGCGACTGCCCGCTGCCGGATTTGAGGCAGACGACAAGCTCCGACTGGCGGTGGGAGAATTTGATCAGCGGCTGGCGACAACCGGTTCTGTCGAAATTGGCGAATTCCTCAGCCGGTTTCCGGAAATCCGGGGTGCTCTGAAAAGCCGACTGTTGGGAACCGGGTCGGGAATGTCTCAGACAGTCGACCAGGATCTTCCCCAACTGACGGCCACGCAACTGGATCTGACGGAAACCGGACACGATCTGCTGGGGCGATACCGGGTTGATCGACTGCTGGGAGCCGGTGCGTTCGGCCATGTCTACCTTGGCTTCGACGAAGAACTGCGGCGACAGGTAGCGATCAAGGTTCCGGCACCGGAGCGGTTTCGCCGGCCGGAAGACGCTGATGTTTATCTTTCCGAAGCTCGCACCGTGGCCACGCTGAACCATCCGAACATCGTGCCGGTGTACGACGTCGGACGCATGGACGACGGCTTGCTGTATGTCGTCTCGCGGTACATCGACGGCCGCACGCTCGCACAGATCATTCGAGAAGATCCGCCGGATTTCGCCACCACCGCCAGGCTGCTGTCCGAAGCCGCGCAGGGGCTGCATCACGCTCACGGCAGACACCTGGTCCATCGTGATGTCAAACCGGCCAATCTGCTGGTCGAAGAAAGCACGGGGACGTGCTTCGTCGCTGACTTCGGCCTGGCCATTCGCGAAGAAGACTATCTTCGCGAAGAAAGCGTTGCCGGAACTCCGTCGTACATGAGTCCCGAACAGGCGCGAGGTGAAGGGCATCGCCTGGACGGGCGCAGCGACGTGTTTTCGCTGGGTCTGGTTCTGTATCGAATGCTGACGGGACGCAAGGCTTTTCCCGGCAGCACGCACCACGAAATCCTGCACCAATTGCTGACAACCGAACCGCTGCCACCGTCGGCATTCAATCGGCAGGTTCCGGCGGAGCTGGAACGAATCTGCCTAAAGGCTCTCGCAAAGAAGGTGTCTGACCGCTACGCCACGGCGGAACAGTTTTCCGAAGATCTGCAGCACTGGCAGAGTGAACCGGTGGCCGACAGCAGACCGGCTCGCATTGTCCCGCGGGGGCTGAGGTCCTTTGACGCCGACGACCGCGACTTCTTCATCGAACTGTTGCCGGGCCCGCGCGATCGCGACGGCTTGCCGGACAGCATTCGCTTCTGGAAGTCGCGCATCGAGGAAGCGGACGCCGACCGGACATTCAGTGTCGGTCTGATCTACGGCCCCAGCGGCTGCGGTAAATCGTCACTGATGAAGGCGGGACTGCTGCCCCGGCTGAATCCGGAAATCACAACGATCTACATCGAAGCCACACACGACGGGACCGAAACGCGAATTCTGCGGGAACTGCGAAAGCGCATCCCCGATCTGCCGATTTCGTCCGGCCTGGCGTCCACGCTGGCATTCCTGCGGCGGCGTGAGATCGACAAGGTCGTGATCGTCATCGATCAGTTGGAACAGTGGCTGCACGCTCATCCGGACGATCCCGACGCCGAACTGGTCAGCGCGCTGCGTCAGTGCGACGGCGGTCAGTTGCAGGCCATTGTCATGGTCCGTGACGACTTCGCTATGGCCGCGGCCCGGTTCATGGACAGTCTGGATGTCCCGATTCTGCAGGGCAGCAACTTCGCGACCGTTGATCTGTTCGACGCGGAACATGCTGCGCGAGTCCTGACGAAGTTTGGTCAGGCATTCGGCCGTCTGCCGGAACACAACAGCGACGTTACCGACGAACAACGGCGGTTTCTCAGCGACGCCGTCGCGGGACTCAGCCAGGACGGCAAGGTTGTTTCCGTTCAACTGGCCCTGTTCGCGGAAATGGTGAAGAGCAAGCCGTGGGTTCCCGAAACTCTTCGACAGATCGGCGGAACGGCCGGTGTCGGCGTGACGTATCTGGAAGAGACCTTCAGTTCCCGCTCGGCGAACCCGCTGCACAAGGCTCACGAACAGGCGGCCCGCAATATTCTGAAGGCACTGCTGCCGGAAATCGGAACCGATATCAAGGGACACATGAAGTCGCAGCACGAACTGCTGCTGGCCTCCGGATATGAATCGCGACGAAAGGATTTCTCCACGCTGATTCGAATGCTTGACGGAGAATTGCGGCTGATCACGCCTACGGACGCGGCCAGTTCTGTCAGCGAAAGCGGTACGAATTCTTCGGCACAGTACTATCAACTGACACACGACTTCCTGGTGTCGGCGCTTCGAGACTGGCTGAACAGAAAGCAACGGGAAACCAGCACCGGGCGCGCCGAACTGCGGCTGGCCGCGCTGGCCGGAATCTGGGACACAAGCCGCGAACGGCGCCATCTGCCCAATTCGATTGAGTTCCTTCGAATCGCGGCTCTGACGGATCCCCGACACAGAACTCCGGCTGAATCGCAGATGATGTCGGCGGCAAAGAAACATCACGTCCGTCAGTGGTTCGCGGGCAGCCTGCTGATGGCCGCCATGATCCTGGTCGGCTTCCTGGCAGTTCGGCACAGTCGACATTCTAACCATCTGGTCCGCGTGGATTCCCTCGTGGCCCGACTGCTGGACGCCGACTTTGAAGACGTTGCACAGATCGCCGGATCGCTGGCTGAGCTTCGTGAAATCTCCGAACCGAAACTGCGAGAGATTGCCGAAGACGAGCAGCGTCCCGAGTCCGATCGCTGGCGATCAAGGCTGGCACTTGTCAGCTACGACAACGCGCAGGTGGACTCACTGGTCGGCCGCATGTTGCTGGCCGAACCGCAGGAACTGGACGTCATTGCGCGGATGCTGAGCCCGTACGATGACACGACCCGTCGCCGGTTGTGGCAGACGATGGACGACGATCGCGCGTCGGCGACCGTCCGACTTCGAGCCGCGTGCGCACTGGCCGCCGATGCGCCGCAGGACGCGCGCTGGACGTCACACGCCGAGCATCTTGCCGCCGCACTGGTTCGGCAGAACGATCTTCATCTGGACGGCTGGGTCACGGCGCTGGCCCCCATCCGGCAACAGCTTGTCGCACCGCTGACGGAGATTTTTCGCACGAACACCGACCAGTTGATTCAGTCCCGCTCGGCCAGCGTGCTGTCGGAATTCGCCGGCGACGATCTGCCTCTGCTGACGCGACTGGTTGTGCAGTCCAGTCCGGAACAATTCAGGGTGTTGATTCCGATACTGCAGGCAGACCGGCTGCAGGCAGTACGATTGCTGCAGGTTCAGATTCGGAATTTGCAGGACGAAGCCGCAACCGGCGCGTCGCCGACGACTTTCGTGGCAGCCGATGACCTGCCCGAATGCGCCGCGGAACTGGATGCTGCCGGAGGCGTCCTCGCAGCGGAATACGCGTTCGTCGCATCGCTGCCGCTGACTCGATTTGAGGCCGTCACCGAACAGTTGCGAGAACACGGTCTGGCACCGATTTCGGTGCGGCCCTGGCTTGCAACGGACCAGCTTCTGGTGGCCGCCACCTGGGAACGCTTCGATCCTGACGGTTCCGATCGCGAATGGAAGTTCGCCGTCGATCTGTCGGAAGCGGAGGTCCGGTCGATGAATGAACAGTCCATCGCGGCAGGTTTGATTCCCCTTGATGTGGCCGCCTGGAATGCAGCCGACAGCGATTCTCGGTTCAGCGCGCTCTGGGCGACACCGCCGCCCGACGTGATCGGTGGCAGCATGTATGTCGCGGTCCCGGAACGCAGTCATCAGGAAGCCTGGCAACCCCTGAACGACGGCGGCTTCGCGCCTCGCACCAATATGCTGACAGTGGGAGATCTGGGAGAGCGTCTGCACACGTCCATCCGCTGGCGGATGCGGCCGGCTCCGGTTTACTCCGACGCATGGAATATCGGCGCCGAAGAATACGCTCAGCGAGACGCCAGCGGCTGGTGCCAGATGGATGTACGTTCCGAACCTGACGACAGGTTTTCTGCCGTCTGGTGGAACGGAAGTCCGTTTGTTTCGCGCCGCCTGGATGGCCTGAGCACCCGCGATCACCGGCAGCGCGCCGCGGACCTGATGGCGGAAGGCTTCCATCCCGTCGTCGTCTCCGTGATGGGCGACCGATCTGCGTCGGGTGTTGTTTCGTCGGTCTGGCATCGCCGAGCCACGCCGGAACAGGAAATCGATGGGCTGGCGAAGAGTCACGCCCTCGCTTTGATCGCACTTCTTCAACTGGGCGATTATTCGCTGATCCCGACTCTGGCGGAATCGGAACACGGCCATCGTCGGCGGGCATGGTTTACGCACCTGGCGGCTCGCTGCGGAACAAATCCCGCGACTCTGGTGGATTCACTGGAACAGTCCGACGTCGGAACCTGCTGCTGCGGAATTCTGGCTCTGGCTCAGTTTGATGTCAGCCAGGTTTCAGCGACCGTGGTTGATCGCATCTGCGAACGCGTTCGCAGCCACGTGGCGGATCATCCGTCCGGAGCACCGCTGTCCGCCGCGGAGCTGCTGGCAAAACGATGGAAGCTGGCAGCAGACAGAATCGTTCCGAAATCGGAATCGTTCCCGTTTTCCGAAATCACGGAACGCGGCTGGTGGGTCACCAGCATGGGACAGCGCATGATTCCGGTGATACAGCCGGGCACCTTTCTGATGGGATCACCGGGCAGCGAAGTCGAAGGCGACCACCACCGCGAAGTCACTCACCGGTGCCGCATTCCGCGAAACTACGCCATCGCTGTGCATGAGTTGACGGTTCGCGACTTCCTGAGGTTTCAAAAGGACTTCGGATACGTCCCGCAGTATTCACCCGACACTGACTGTCCCGTCAACATGCTGACCTGGTTCGACGCCGCGCGTTATTGCCGCTGGCTGAGTGAACAGGAAGGCATTCCGGAAGATCAGATGTGTTTTCCGCCGCTGGAAGACATCGTCGATGGAATGATCCTGCCGAGTAACATCCTGCAGCGCACGGGATATCGTCTGCCGACCGAAGCTGAGTGGGAATTCGCCTGCCGGGCCGGCACCGCGTCGCCGCGGTATTTCGGCAATTCCCCGGAACTTCTGCCAAGCCATGCATGGACGGCGGACAACTCCGCGTTTCGTTCATGGCCTGTCGGCAGCCTGCTTCCCAACGATCTAGGCCTGTTCGACATGTATGGCAACGCAATGGAATGGTGTCTGGGCTTCGGTGAAGACTATCCGACCGACATCGGCCGCGTCCGTGTCGACGAAATCAACGAAGCGATCCGGATCCATTCGGCAGGACAAGGCGCCCTTCGCGGCGGGGCATTCCTTTATGCTCCCTCCAACGCCCGCAGTGCTCAGCGCCATCGCGGACCATTGATCGACGTCGAACCAAGTCTGGCGTTTCGACTGGTTCGCACAATTCCAATGAACACACAGTGACGGCGTCCTTTGGCGGAGCGCCGCGGTCAACCACGATCAGTAGTAAGGCTCAATTGCCAGGGAATCGTCCTTGACGGTGGCCGACCGGTGTCCGTTCATGCTACTGTCTGTTCGTTCGGGCCGGCAGGGTGAACGCCTGCATTCAATCACGTTGAGGAACTCAGTAATGGACAATGGGCTGGCAACTTCTATCGACACAAACACGAAACGAAATTTCGGCGGTCAATATCGCACGACCGCGACGCAGCCGCAAAATTCCGCGGCGGCGCTGTCCCGCGAACAAATCCTGGCGATGGGACTCGCGGGAACAGTTTCCATTCCGCTGACGTTTCCGGAACTCGGACAGCTTCAGATTCGCCGCAATGCAGTGCCGGCGGGAGTCTTCGACTGCGAAGGTCCGAAGGATCTGATCGTTGTGTGCCAGAAGGTGTCTCCTCAGGTCATCATCAGCCGCAGTTTTCTGGCCGACGATGTCGCTGCCGTGTTTGTTCCCAAAGATCCGTGTCACGTCGACTTGTCCTGCGGCACCTGGCTGACCGGAATCGAGATCGGAGCGCTGTGTGACATGGAGCCGAATTCGCCGACCGGGATCCTGGGAATCGCCTACGTCCGGGAAAGTGCTCCATCGCTGCTGAACGTCGATGCCGGTATGACGGCTGCCGAAAGCGCGGAATACTATCCGCCGCTGGCCGAGAATCGTTCGGCGAATCACTATCAGTTCCGCAAACCCGGCTTCGGCTCTGCCGCCATGATGAATCCGCAGCCCGGAATTCCCGCAGAAAGGATGACGCTCGAGAGCTGGACTTCCGTGCCTGGCTGCGTCGACGGCTTTTGTGTCCATTAGCGTCGAATCCGTGGCCTCGCTGACTCCGCATGTTGATGTCGTGATCCTGACCCGGCCGGGGGAAGCCGTTCCCGCTTCCGTGCAACGGGCAGTCTGCAATCAAACCGCAGTGCGTCTGACGGTTCATCTTGTGCAAGGCCACCGGCTTCCGTCGGACAGCAATCGCTGCGAAACAATCGCGAGAGCCCGGCAGTTCGGCAGTCGCTGCGGCGGAAGTCCGTGGCTGATGTTCGTCGACGACGACGTGCTGCTGCATCCGGACTGCGTTCGTCAACTGCTGGATGGATTGCGGAGCCGGCCGACGTTTGCGGCTCTGGCGGCAGACTACGGGAATCAACGTTCGGATCATGGACCGTCGCTGCACGTGACAATGGGAGCCACACTGTTTCGCCGCGAAGCGTTTCGCTATTTTCATTTTCGCTGGGACAACCAGCGCTGTGAGTGCCGCTGCTGCAGCGAAGATCTCCGCGGTCAGGGACTTCTGATTGACTACCTGCCCACTGCGTTCGCTCGACATTTGACCGACGATGAGCGGGACGGCCAGCTTCTCGAATACTCCACGCCGGTCGCGCGACCGACGCCTGAGTCGTCGTCGCACGCACAGGTTCTGGCCGCGATCAACCGCAGACACTTCGACCGGTTCCGCGGTCCGTTTCTGCGAACTCTGCGAGGCTGTGGAAATCTCGAACAGGTTACGGTAGCGGGATACGGCCTGTATTCGTCCGAAGTCCGTCGCCTGGAAATGCTGCCGGGCGTTCGTGTGGTCAATCACACGCCGAATGGCGTGCTGCCCCCGATCCGCCGGCTGCGCGATTTTCAACCGATCGTAGCCGCGTTGCCGCCCGACACACCGGTTGCCTACTGGGATGCCGGAGACGTCGTGTTTCAGTCCTCCCTGCAGCCGCTTTGGGAGATCGTTCGTCAAACGCCGAATCGTCTGCTGGCCGTGCGGGAACCAAAGGGCTTTCCTGCCAACTCTGCCGTCGCCGCGTGGACGCTGAGCATTGATCATCCGGTCGCCCGCAGGAACGCGTTCGAGCTGCTGGCGTCCCATCCGTTCCTGAACAGCGGTTTTGCCGCCGGAACCGCCCGAACAATGCTGGCATATTTTCGAACAGCCGACCGCCTGAGGCATTCCGAACACCTTGCCGGCACGTCGGACTGGGGTGACCAATCGGCGCTGAATCTCTATTGCCACTCCAATCCCGGAGCGTGGCGTGAAATCTCTGAAAGCTGGAACTACTGCATTCACGACCGGTTGCCGGGCGAAGTTTTTGTCGCCGCCAGCGGCAGACTCACCAGCCGCCGCGGCACCCCGATTCGAGTCGCTCACGGAAACGCCCGGTCGCTGCGAAAGCTATGGCTTCCACGCTACTCCGATTCAGCGCTGTGCCCTTCCGGCCGGGATCCTTCAAATCCGGCATGCGGGAACATGTGGGACCAGGGTCCATTCGCGGAATGTCAGCAAACCGACTGCGAAACTTCGTGCTGAAATGTTATTCGTCTTGTCACGAAGTCATGCTTCACCGACCCCGCGTTCACGCTGCGGAATACCCGATTCCGTCGCCTGTGAGTTGCTGCCGATCAGGGCGGGATTCTTCCAGGACCAGCGCTTCGAAAAGGCAGCGAACCTGTCACGTCAGACTTCACCGCACGCGGAACCCGATGCTCAACAACACGTGCCAGGATGCCGATGACTTCCATTGCCAGTGCCTACGGTCAGAGCCGTCGCGTTCTGCGAATTGTGTCCCGTGTCCATCCGGTGCTGGTCGACACCGACATTGCCGCCAGAACAGTCGCGCTGCTGGTGCGCAATGATCGCATCGCCGGCGCCGGACTTCGCGAAAGTCTGCTGCTGCAGATCCGACAGTTGACGCAGGATCAGTCCACAGACGACGAAAACCAGCGGATTCTGGAGGCTCTGGTTCGCGAGTTTGAAATCGGATATCGGCTTCAAACGGTGGATCGCGTGCCGGAAGCTGTGGTGCCGGATATGGAATTGCCGGACTTCGACGAGCGGCTTGCTTCGCTGAGGCAGCGGTACCCCTGGCCGCAGACAATCCCCGGCGGTATCGATGCCAACGAAAACGATCACTTCCTGACACCGCCTACCGCGGAAGTTCTGCGTCGCATGATCGATGAACTTCGACCGAAGCTGATTGTGGAAGTCGGTTCCTGGCTGGGCGGTTCCACGCGACTGCTGCTGAGCCATTCTGCAGCCTTCGTCGTCGCGATCGATACGTGGCTCGGTTCCGAAGAACACCAGCCAGGCCGCGAATGGATGGAACGACATCGATCGCGGCAGAATGTGCTGAATCGGCTGTTCGAAACGTTCCTGGTGAACTGCTGGCCGTATCGCTCCCGGCTGATTCCCCTGCGCACATGCAGCATCGACGGACTGCATCAGGTGGCGCGACACGGATTGCAGCCGAACCTGATCCTGCTGGACGGCGCCCACGACTTTCTAAGCGTCGCTACAGAACTGAGACTCTGCGGACGATTGTTCCCAAACGCGAACATCGTTGTGGACGACTTCGTACAAGGCGCGGCGTGGCTGGCAGGGCTGGTCCGGGCCGTGGAAGACTTTGCGGTACAACAACCGTACGAACTTGAGGAACACCGAAATCAGACGGCGATACTGCGACCGTCTTAACGGGATTTCCCGTCATCGGCAGCGGGCGCGACAGCATCGGCATCGTCACCGCGGGAAATAACACGCCGGGCAGCACGCGCGCACAGCAGACAGCGCGGCCGAATGCACTGACGATTCGTTGTTTCGACCGATCACCAGCCGATTGTCATGTTGGCTTCAATCGTCTTTTGAGCTTCGTGCAGGTCAGCGCCGGTGTCCAGCATGTACAACCGAATGGCGTGCAACTTGTCGCCGGAGGCGCGATTCAGACAGTCGCGAGCCACGTCGCAGGGGTCGGACTTTCCTTCGAGTCCCAGCAGCCTTTTGCTGATGACCCACAGGTCGCGAGGTCTTCTGGTGATCCGCGTAATTTCCTCACTGGGATAGTATTTGCCGGCAAGTTCCTCGGCCTGTTCCGGACTGTTGGCCCATCCGATCATGATGTGCGATTCCGTTTCGATCTCGTAAAGAGCCATGGGCGTGATTCCTTCATACGGGGTCCAGTCTGCGGGGTCGTCAAACGCTGCACGACACCCGAGTTTTCGGACGGCACTATACCTGTTGAAAGCCTGGCGGGAAACGCAGCCATTCGGATTGTTTCTGCGCAGCGGCGGATTTTGATAGCGCAGAGTCTTACCGCAGTAACGCATCGGCCGATGGCAGAAAGGTCCGTCCGCGATTCAGACGTCAGGACGCCAGCCGGGGCTCAACTAAGCAGAAACTGAAACCCGCCGTCCTCGCCGACATCAACCGCCGCGCCGCGGATGCTGTCTCCTGTTGCCATGCGTGACAGGAATTCCGCGGACATCTGAGGCAGCAGGGTGCCTGTCAGGATACGGTCGACATTTCTGGCGCCGCTGTCCACTTCCGTGCAGCGGCTGACGATGTGGTCGAGCACCGCGTCGGACCAGGTGAACGAAGCGTCGTAGTGTTCGTGAACGCGGCGGGCGATCTTTCCCAGTTTCAAAATCGCGATCTGCCGCATCACTTCGTCGCTGAGCGGGAAGTACGGCACCACCGTGATCCGCCCCAGAAACGCCGGTTTGAAGGTCTTCAGAAGTTCCGGATGCAGAGCGGCCGCCAGAGATTCCGCGTCGGGCATTGTTTCCGGATCGGCGCACAGCTTCATGATGGCATCCGTGCCGGCATTGGAAGTCATGATGATCACGGTGTTCTTGAAGTCGATGTCACGGCCTTCGCCGTCCTTCATGTGTCCCTTGTCAAAGACCTGATAGAAGATGTCCTGGACACCGGGGTGAGCCTTTTCCATTTCGTCCAGCAGCACCACGCTGTAGGGCTTGCGGCGAACGGCTTCCGTCAGCACACCGCCTTCGCCGTAGCCGACGTATCCGGGAGGTGATCCCATCAGCAGTGAGACCTTGTGTTCTTCCTTAAACTCACTCATGTTCAGAACGGTCATGTTCTGTTCACCGCCGTACAGCAGTTCCGCGACGGTGATGGCGGTTTCCGTCTTGCCGACGCCGCTGGGGCCGACCAGAAAGAAGACGCCGATGGGACGACTGGGATCGGTCAGGTTGGCTCGCGACGTGCGGACACGCTGAGCGATTGCGTCGAGACCGTGTGACTGGCCGACGACCTTTTCTTCCATGCATTCCTTCAGATGTAGAATCGTGTTGATTTCGTCGCTGACCATTCGGCCGACGGGAATACCGGTCCATGCCGCAACAACTTCCGCCACGGCCTGACCGTCGACGCAGGCCTGCATCAGCGGTTCTTCGCCCTGGATTTCAGACAGCTTCGACGTCAGTTCCGAAAGTTCGGCAAGCAGCTTCTGGCGATCTTCGTCGGTCAGAGCGGCTCCGCCAGTCAGGGCCGCAGCCGCGCTGGCCGTTTCGCCGTTGCCGCTGGCGGGCTTTTCGGAAGCAGCCGGCGCGGTGCCTTCCGGTTTTCCGGCCGCCGGTTCTTCGTGCTTCGGAACCGCCTGGCCGGAAAGTTTTTCACGAACTGCCCGGATCTGTCCGACAAGTTCCTTTTCCTGCTTCCAGCGTTCCATCAGTTCGTCGTAACGCTGCTGCGTGTCCGACTTGGTCTGCTGAAGCTTCTGCAGTCTTTCCTGATGATCGGCTCCGGTTGCGGATTCGCGCTCCAGGACTCCGATGGCCGTGTTAGTCTGATCGATTGTGCGGCGAGCATCTTCGATCGCGGACGGAATTGCCGCGTGTCCGATGGCGACGCGGGCACACGCTGTGTCCAGCAGACTGACAGACTTGTCGGGCAGTTGCCGCCCGGAGATATACCGGTTCGACAAACGGACCGAATCTTCAACGGCTTCGTTCAGGATCTCGATCTTGTGATGAGCCTGCAGCGTATCGACAAGGCCGCGCATCATGGAAATCGCTTTTTCCTCGTCCGGTTCTTCGACTTTGACAACCTGGAATCGTCGAGCCAAAGCCGCGTCGCGTTCGAAGTACTTCTTGTATTCGGCCCAGGTCGTCGCGGCGACGGTTCGCAGTTCGCCGCGGGCGAGAGCCGGCTTCAGCAGGTTGGCGGCGTCGCCCTGGCCGGCGGAACCGCCTGCTCCGATCAGCGTGTGGGCTTCATCGATGAACAGAATGATGGGAGTGACCGACTTGTTGACTTCGTTGATGACCGACTTCAGCCGGTTTTCGAATTCCCCCTTCACGCCGGCTCCGGCCTGCAGCAGGCTCAGGTCCAGCGTCTTGACTGACACGGTCTTCAGTGACGGCGGGACATCGCCCTGAACAATCCGCAGCGCGAATCCTTCGACGACCGCTGTTTTTCCGACGCCTGCTTCTCCCGTGAGAATCGGGTTGTTCTGGCGCCGCCGTGTCAGAATATCGATGATCTGGCGAATCTCCTGATCGCGGCCCAGGACCGGATCGATCTTGCCGGCTCGCGCTCGCTCCGTCAGGTCGATCGTGTACTGGTCCAGCGACGGAGTCTGAGTCGGGCCGCCTCCCGGCTTGCCGCCCGGTGCAGATCCGGAGGCGGTCATCATGACGTCGGTCCCGGCTTCGGCCGTGTCCGCAACGATGGCCATCAGATCCTTCGCCAGCGATTCGGCGGAGATCTTTGCGAACTCACGCGAGATGCCCTGAGCGATCTGGGACAGCGAACGATCGTTCAGCAAGGCCAGAATCAAATGGCCGGACCGCGTCTTTCCGGCCGAATAGTCGATCGAACCCAGCACCCACGCCTCGCGCGCCAGATCGACGGTGTGTTGCGACAGCAGAGGCTGGCTGGAATTGCCGGTCTTGAGTTTGTCGATCGCCTTCGTGACATCACCGATCATTCGGGACGCATCGATGCTGAACGCTTTCAGAATTGCGTGAACGTCGGTGTTCGAGCCTTCCAGCAGTTTCAGCAGCCAGTGCTCCACTTCCACGTTGTAGTTGCTGCGTGACAGACACAGCCCGGCGGCTCCTTCAAGCGACCGCGTGCAGGTGTCGTTGAGCTTGCTGATCAGCGATTTGAGGTTGACCGAAGACATAGGCGATGAATTTCTGTCTGACAGTGAAGAAAGTGGGACGGTCGAATGCGGATCAATTCACCACAGGAAGGATGCGGTATTGGAGATGGAAACTGTGTCCACGATTGCAGACGTGTTCGGTGCTGATCGGAAATCGCCGGAGCACGAAACCGGAATCCTGCTGGCCGCGACGAACACTGATGCTATTCGTGATGTTCGCAACTCTGACTGCCGCGAGCCGGAATGCCTCATTGTTCTCTGCTCGCGGTATAGATCGATCTTCTGGTAGTAGCAGCCGCCAGCAATTCGTCGGTTTGGCGGAAAAACGGAGCCGATAGTGATTGGCCGAATAACGAGCGGGATTCACGTCGCGTCAGCCGTTTCATGATTCAGCTCGGACCAGTTCGTCGGCGGTATGTTCGTCGATGACCGCGTCCGGCCGGCTGCCGTTGAAGTTCAGCTTCATCTGGCGCTCGTCGCGGTTGCCGAGTTCCCGGAACAGCAGGCTGGGCTGGATGTCCGTGTTGTTCTGATATTTGCCGCTCTTGTACTCCGTCACGTCTCCTTCCAGGCTGTGATAGAAGATTTGGCAGACCTGCACGCCGGCATAGATCCTGACGGGCTGGACGGCAAACATTTCCAGTGTCCAGTATCCACAGAAGCCCACATCGCCGAATCCGGCCGTCACATGGACGAACAATCCCAGCCGTCCGATGGAAGACCGCCCTTCCAGCATCGGGACGTAGTTGTGCGTTTCCGTGTGTTCGATGGTGCGGCCGAGGTACAGTTGGTTCGGCTGCAGCACAAGACCTTCCGGCGGGATCTGCAGGCGGCCGAACCGGCTGGGTTTTCGCATGTCCAGCACGATTTCTTCGTAAACCAGCAGCTCGTCGTGCAGTCGCAGGTTGTAGCTGTTGGAATTCAGTTGATCTTCGTTGAACGGATCAATCTGAATGTTGCTTCCGAGCTGTGCCCGGATTTCGCTGCCGCTAAGAATCATGCTGCGCTGCCAGTTCGAAACCTGCGGAGACTGTGGCCGGGCGACTCGCGACGAGCCACCCGGAACGCCGAATGGGATCCACGACGCGGGCAGAGTAGACACAATCCGCAGCCAGTTCAACTCGACGCGCAGACGTCGCTTCGACGACGCCCCATGACCGGGGAATCAGGGTCGTTCGCCTGCAGCCGAGGCGCCGGCCGGACATCGTTTTCACGTTCGCATTGTCGGTCGACCGCGCCTAAACTGAGTGCTGCCGGAGCGTGAAGGTCGAGCACACCGGTGGAACTCGATGAAGGTCTGTTGAAGTGGATTCGGAATCCCGGTTTTCGATGATCGCGTACCGCACGCATTGGCACCGCACGCTGCCGATCCTGCTCTGCGGATTCATTGCCGGTTGTGGAGATTCTCCGTCGACGACCGAGCCCGGCGGCATGAATGCGGTAATGGCGGTTGGGGACGACATTCCCGTCGAAAAATCGCAGCCGGAAGCCGCCATAACGACGGAAAACAGCGACGGTCACCGGCGCGACGAAGTCTGGACGGACGAAAACGGAAACAAGTATCTGGGGAAGATTCCGTTTGATGTGTTTGCCGTCCATCCGTACGAGATTGCTGCCGACACCACTCCCGTCAATGGCGCTGCGACGGCGACAATTCCCGTGGTTGCGAATTCCGGCAACGTCCCGCAGACCGATGTTCCCGATGCGACAAGTCAGAATCCGGGAACTTCGCCGACGCCGGCGACCACAGCAAATTCCGGATCGGCCGGCGACGGCTGGGACTCCGTAATATCGCGTGATGTCCTGGAAGCGGAGATCAAGGACATTCGCAACTTCCTGACGCCGACGCTGCAATCGGTGGGAAACTTCCGTTCGTCGATGGCCATGATTCCTCCGAAGGCAGCCACACTGGGCGTGCTGGCGGAGGTCGCCAGAGAGCATCCCGATAAAGTTACCTGGGTCGAAGACGCCGCGTATCTGAGCGATCTGGCACGGCAGATGAACCTGACGCCTCTGCAGGCCGGACCGAAGGATCAGAAGCGACTCAGAGATCTGTTCGCAGCGATCACCGACACACTGAACCGCTCACGACCTGCGAACCTGGAAAAGCCGCCCGAAGGACAGATGTATTCCGACATCGCCGAGATGCGGCTGGTCATGAAACGCATGGAAGAAGCCAGCCGGCGGATGCGAACCGAAGTAGGCAACGAATCCTCACTGGCGGCAAACAAGGACATGGTCCGCCATGAAGCGGAAATCCTCAGGACTCTTACGAAAGTCGTGACGACTTCCGGCTACGGCTACTCCGACGACACTGACTTCAACGGCTATGCACGGCAGATAATTGACGCCTCCGCTAAGATCATCTCCGCTGCGGATTCGAACAACTTTTCAGACTTTCAACTGTCTCAGACCGAAGTGGCGAATTCCTGCCAGGCCTGTCACCATGACTACAAGAGCAATTGACATGCGCAAGAAGTGGTTGTGCCTAAAGTTGGCAGTCGTTGTGCCGTGTTTCGCCGTGCAATCGGCGGCCGACGCGGACACGATCGTCATGAAGTCCGGACAGAAGGTGGTGGGGCAGGTGCTGAAAGTGCAGCCCGACGCCGTCTTCATCGACATCG
Source organism: Planctomycetaceae bacterium (assembly GCA_041398785.1). Classification (NCBI taxonomy): domain Bacteria; kingdom Pseudomonadati; phylum Planctomycetota; class Planctomycetia; order Planctomycetales; family Planctomycetaceae; species Planctomycetaceae bacterium. The sequence goes on from JAWKUA010000027.1 coordinate 50,095, forward strand.
GCGTCGACGTAGTGCGGATTCCGGTCGACCGAATTCAGGAACGTATCGCCGAAGTCCCGACCGAACAGCCCGAACCCGCCAAAGCCCAGGGAGTCTACCGCACCGCGGAGCTGCCCGAACGCACTGTCAAGGAACTGGTCAGCAGATTCGGCGAAGGTGTGGTTCTGGTGCAGACTCCGGATGGCCTGGGTTCCGGATTCATCATCAACGACCGGGGCTACTGCGTGACAAATTATCACGTTGTCGAAGGTCAGACTCGCATCGCAGTCACCATCTTCCATCGCGGCGAAGGCGGTGACTTTGAACGGCGAGCGATCCGTGACGTCCGGATTCTGGCGCTGAATCCGCACTTCGATCTGGCGCTGCTGGAGATTCCCAAACCGGACGATCTGGAGTTCCGGCCGGAATTCATCGCCGACGACGATTCTCTGCTGGAAGGTGATACCGTCTTCGGCATCGGCAGTCCGCTGGGACTGGAACGCAGCGTGTCGGAAGGGATCGTCAGCAGTCGAAACCGGAACATGGAAGGCATCGTTTACATTCAGACAACCGCTCAGGTGAATCCCGGTAACAGCGGCGGACCGCTATTCAATTCCAAAGGCGAAGTTGTCGGCGTGATCAACATGAAGCTGACGTTCGGGGAAGGTCTGGGCTTCGCGATTCCCGTCGCTTATCTGAAGCACTTTCTGAACAATCGGGACGCCTTTGCGTTCGACCGCACGAACCCGAATACCGGCTACCACTATCTGGATCCTCCTCGCCGCACCAATCCGAAGCAGCCGTACGAAGTTCTGAAGGCAGATCCGGCGGCCTCCGCGACCAAAGATGCGGTCGGCCCATGAATAATTCCATGCCGCTGTCGGGCAGGTCGTTTCTGGCATTCGTCGGTGATGACTACGAAGACCTGGAACTCTGGTATCCGAAACTCAGGCTGATCGAAGCCGGAGCCTCCGTTGTGGTCGCCGGCCATTCCGCCGGAATGGTGTACTCCGGAAAACACGGTTATCCGTGCGTCGCCGATGCAGCGATCGAGGACGTCATCACGTCAGACTTCGACGGCCTGATTTGCGCCGGAGGGTGGATGCCGGATCGGCTGCGCCGTGACCGCGATGTCCTGCGAATCACGCGTGAATTCGCCGAAGCGGGCAAGCTGGTCGCCGCCATCTGCCACGGCGGCTGGATTCCAATTTCCGCGGGAGTCTACCACAACATCAATGTCACCGGTTCTCCGGGAATCCGGGACGATCTCATCAATGCCGGTGCAATCTACCAGGATGCTTCCGTCGTCGTGGACCAGCACTTCATCAGCAGTCGCCGTCCGGATGATCTTCCGGATTTCTGTCGAGCGATCGTGAACTGGTATCAGCATCCCGGCGCCGGATGACTTTGCGCAGATGATTTCGAACTTCGAATCAGCAACAGGATATCGCCAATCGCCATGACCGATGACGTCGAACTTCCCATTCCCGCCGACGCCGATTCGTCGCCTGCCACCGTTCCGGAACCCTGGTACCGCGACGGCCTGCAATTCACGTGCAGCCAGTGCGGAGACTGCTGCACCGGCGCTCCGGGCGTTGTCTGGGTCACCGATGAAGAACTGCGGGAGATCGCCGACTACCTGGACAAACCGACCGGCGAGATTCGTCTGTTTCATACTCGAATCGTGCGGGGGCGAGTGTCTCTGACCGAATTCCAGAACGGAGACTGCACGTTCTTTGACCCCGCCAGCCGTCACTGCCGCGTGTATCCGGTGCGGCCGACACAATGCCGCACGTGGCCATTCTGGAAATCGAATATCGCCACCGAAGAGACGTGGAAACGGACATGCGAGTACTGTCCCGGCTCCGGCACGGGTGCGTTTTTCAGCCTGGAGGAAGTCGAAGCTCGCGCGGCGCAGGTTCAGATCTGACGCCTGTTGCAACGGGCTGTCGCTTTTCCGGACCGAATCGCACCGCAGCGGCCATCTGCGTTTGAGTCACGGTGCGATGGCAGTCCTGCGCCGGAACGAAAGTCATCGATTCACGCAGGGCCGAAGGTATCGAAAAATCTGTCCGCAGCCGGTCGATAAGCCGGGTTTTGTCGGCGCGATGGCTCCCGATGGAAGCCGCCGCGCGGGCGTTCATTTCTCTACGACGCCGATTGCCCGGCGCCTGCAGCAGCCCACCCGAAGGTCAGACGAACCGAACCGACTCGCGGGGTTCGCAACGGCAAGCCGAAACGAAACCACTCCCTTCTGCATGGCCTTGCTCCCGATGGGGTTTACCCAGCCGGCTCAGTCACCTGAACCGCTGGTGCGCTCTTACCGCACCGTTTCACCCTTACCCCGGAGACCGCCGAAGCGACCTCACCTCGAAGCGAACTTCTGAGGCGGTTTGCTTTCTGTTGCACTTGCCCGATCCTTGCGGACGGTGGACGTTATCCACCATCGTGTCCTGTGGAGCCCGGACTTTCCTCCCCGTCAGTTTCCCGACGCGGCGAACGCCTGACCGGCTGCGGACAGGCCGGCATTGTAGCCAAACCCGCAGCTTCGGCGAGACGTGATGTTCCTCCCGGCAGCAGCGAGTCGGCGACGTGCGAAGCCCGCGTCGACGCCCGTCGGTGACTCCGGCGGCGGTACCGGGAGTCGCCGAGGAACCGGCTTCGGTCGCATGGAATTCCGTGGAATCCGAAATTCGCGGCCAGGAATTGCAGCGAGGCGGCGAAACAGAACTCTGTGCGGCGGAATTGCGCTTTGCCGATACCGAATCACGCGTCGAAGAACGATATTCGTCGACAACATGACGCAACATCCGCGCCGGATGCTTGACCGGTTGTGGATCGCTGAACGACAATCGCTCCGCCTTCATGAACGGCAGCTGACGCGTCTGCCGTTTGCGGTTTCGCAGAACTCAAACGCTTTCGCTGAGACTTTCAAGTCCTCGGCGTTGTCCCAATCCTGAACCAAAAGGACTTCCCATGACGCTGGCCCGATTCACTCACCTGGCGCTCCCGCTGACCGTATTGCTGGCGGGATTGCCGCATGCGGCCAATGCGGCTGACAAGGTTCTCAGCGACCAGATTTTGCCCAAAGACACCTATCTGTACATGTCGCTGCCGAACATTACCGAGCTGAAACAGCAGTGGAATGATTCGTCAATGGGGCAGTTGTGGCACGACGAGGAAATGGCCGACTTCAAGGCCGAAGTCTTCAACGCGTTTGATTCAGAAATCCAGGAAGGCCTGGCCCAGGTGCAGGAAGCACTCGGTGTGACGGCCGAAGAGCTGATGGCGATCCCGTCCGGTGAAATGTCCCTGGCGTTTTCCGGCACCGGAAATCGCATGGGAGCCGTCCTGATTCTGGATTATGGCAGCAGCGAAGACGTGATCCAGGGACTGCTCGACAGGGCCGTTGCCGCACTCAGTGCTCAGCGCCGGCTGTCCCAGTCCGACACGGAATTCGACGGCACTCCGATCACGATGTTCAATGTCCAGTGGGACGGCCGCGCGCCAACACCACTGGCAACGGAATTCGGCTGGTTCCTGAAAGACGAACGGCTGGTGGCATCCAACAGCAAAGCGCTTCTGGAAACCGTGCTGACGAACTGGAACGGCGATGCCTCGGATTCCCTGACGAGCAACGAAATCTACAGCTACATGCTCAGCCGCTGCCTCCCCAGCGGCAACTCCGCAATGTCGAAGTTCTATTTCGATCCCGTTGGACTGTTCACAAAACTTGTCCAGACCGGATCACTCGGAGAAGCCGGGATGGGAGCCGGGATGGCGATGGGATTCCTGCCGACGCTGGGCCTGACTCAGTTGAAGGGACTTGGCGGAGTCTCAACCACCGGAGACAGCGACTTCGAATGGGTTTCCCGATCAATCATTTTTGCGGACCAGCCGCCGATGGGTCTGATGCGGCTGTTTATGCTGGATCATGCGTCCCAGACTCCGCCGGAGTGGGTGAAGCAGGACGCCACCGCGTATCTGGCGCTGAACTGGAAAGTGGGCGATGCCTACGACGCTGTTGAGTCGCTGGTGGACATGTTTCAGGGAGCCGGCGCGCTGGCCGGCATGGTCGACCAGCTTTCCCGATCAGGTCCCGGCATCCACATCAAGAACGACATCATCGACCAGCTTAGCGGAGAACTGCAGTTCGTGACTGCTCCCCGCGCGAGTGACGATTTCGGCACGGACCAGATGCTGTTTGCGATCGGAGTTCGCGACGAAGGCAAGATGTCCGATCTGCTGACACGCGTGACGGACGAGCCTGGTTTTCCGGGCACCAAGCGCGAGTTCCGCGGCTTCACATTGTACGAAATCGCGACTCCCGACGGCGGTGGAGTCGGGTTCACTGTCGCTCATGGAAGACTGCTGATCGGCATCGGAGAAGCACTGCTGGATCAGGTACTTCGCAACGACAGCGACGTGCGGCCGCTTTCGGAAACCGATGAATTCAAGAAGGTGGCCTCGCATTTCCCGTCGGACGCGGTCGCCGTAACATTTTCCCGACCCGCCGAACAGTATCGTTCGCTGTACAACGCTTTGAAGAGCGGTCAGGGTGGACACTACTTCCCCGGTATGGATGAGATCTTCGAACGAATCGATTTCACAACGCTGCCGGATTTCGATGTCGTCAGCAAGTACATCCAGCCGACCGGCGGATACTGGGTCGGTGACGAAAACGGGGTCTACATGGAAGGCTTCTCGCTGAAACGCTGACCAGCCTGATCGGTCCATCGCGGCGGCGCGAAATTTTCCGCCGCCTGCGTTTTCGGGCCATTCGTCACCGACAGGTAGTGACGTTCTCCGCAGCGCGTTCCGCCGTCAGAACCGCTGCGGGAATTTCGCACAGAGCCGAATCCGGTAACGCCGGATCAGCGCGAAGCCCTTCCGGCGTGTCAGGCCCTGCGGTGCCCGACCGCGGCAAACGGGCAGTCCTTCGTGACAGCAGGCCAGTATCCTATCGGCGTGCCGCGCGCCCGCTGGTGTTTGAACGAGAATGATCCCCTCGAACCGGTCTCGGCAACTCGGAAGTCGAACCCATGAAGCGAATCGGAATTCTAACGGCCGGTGGCGACACGCCGGCTCTGAATGCCACGATCTACGGCGCGGCCGAAGAGGCCAACCGGCGAAACATCGAACTGGTGGGCATCATTCGCGGATACGCGGGGATGCTGCATGATCGACTGCCTCATGTGCTGTTGAACCCACTGTTCACAACGATCCCGGAACTCGATCCGTGCAAGGGAGGAACACTGATCGGTTCCTCTCGTACTTACATCAAACCGGATTCGCCCGAACTTCACCTTGCCAGGAAGAACCTGCCGAAGCTGGAAATCGATGGTCTGATCTGTATTGGCGGCGACGGCACAATCAACGGAATGCAGCCGTTTTCGGAGTTCATGCCGTGCGTGCTGGCTCCAAAGACGATCGACAACGATCTGGGCCTGAACTATCTCGACGAACCCAACGACTGGGCTCGCGTTCCGGCGGATACACCGAGCGGTTTCAGGGATGTGCTGACGTCGTCCCGCGATTCGATCGCGTTGGATGACATCGTCAACTACGCGACTCCCGGTTATGCAACGGCTGTGTTTGTCGTAGCGTCGTCATTGCAGCGACTGCGAACGACGGCGGAAAGTCACCGGCGAATCGCCATCATTGAAGTCATGGGACGGCAATCCGGATACATCGCGCTGGGAGCCGCCTACGGTCAGCCGGACATCATTCTGATTCCCGAAGTTCCGGTGGATATTGACGCTCTGGAACAGCGCATTCGGCAGCTCTACGACCTGCAGCACCATGTGGTGATTGTCGCGGGTGAAGGTGTTCGCGGCATGGACGGCCGTGAGCTGGGTGCCGATTCGGCAACCTACGATCCGGCCGGCAACATTCGCTACAACGGAGCGGCCGAGGCGCTGGCGGACATGCTGCGGGCGCGCATCGACGGCGATCTCATTGGTACGGTCCGAACTCACGAACCCCGGGAATCCGCCTTTTTTACACGCAAGATCGGCCATACTCAGCGGGGAGGACGCCCGATCCTGTTCGACCGGTTTCACGCCGCTCAACTTGGAGGCCGCGCGGTCGAACTCATGACTCGCGGCGAAACCAACGTGATCGCCACGATTGACTACAACAGCCAGCAGGGTTTCGGTCTCAGTTCGTTGTCGGCCAATCACCTTCGCGACCGCTGGGGCGAAATTCATCCTCGCACCGTTCACGCCAGCATGTACGACGCGCGCCGGATGCAGTTGTCGGTCTTTGGACAGCAGTACCTGAGGCCCATCTTTACCAACGCCATCGGCTGGGACGACGTTGAATTCATGCGGGCCGAATTGTTCAGCCCCGGCAACCTGTCGACGCGTTACCAAAGCGTCAATATCGATATGCGAAAACGAATTCGCTACGTGTAACGCGGGCGGCATTCGTATCATGCCGCGTCGGACAACCCACAGACGCCATTCCGCCGCGCGGAAGGCTGCATTCGCGGCGGCAGGTTCCTCACGAGCCTGACCGAACGGCAAGCTCACCAACGGACTGATCGTCGGTGGCGTACGGCTGCAGCCGGCTGACCACCTGCTGGAAGTCATCCGCAGGATCGCATTCGATGCACACGTTCCTGCCGGTGACCGGATGGTCAAAAGTCAGACGGGTGGCCGCCAGCATCAGGCGCGATGACCCGAACCGGATTCGAAAAATTCGGTTGCGGCGAGTATCACCGTGAGAAGTGTCGCCCACAATCGGATGGCTGATGCCGTTCAGATGCCTGCGAAGCTGATGGAACCGCCCGGTACCGGGAACCGCTCGAATCAGTGAGCAGCGGACCGTCGCGAACTGCTCGGAAGGTTCCGGGATCTCATAGCGACGCAGACATGTAACATCTGTGACCGCAGACTGAAGATTGTCCGGCGACGCTGCTTTCCTGCTTCGCCTGCGCTGGAGCGGTCGGTCGATCCGGCAGGTCGTGCAGAATCCTCGCACAAGTGCCGCGTATTCCTTTGTGACACGTCGAGCGGCAAACAGGCGGCCCATCGCTGCCGCCGTGTCCGGCGATAGACCAAACACCACAATTCCCGATGCCGCCCGGTCAAGGCGATGAAAGGGAAACACCAGACTTCCAATCTCGTCGCGAACTTCCTGCAGCAGAGGCAAACCGGCCGTTCGGTCCAGGTTCGTTGCATGGACGAACTGCCCGGACGGCTTATGCACGGCAATCAGGTGGCGGTCATGAAACAGGATCTTCAACATCAGACCCTCCGCTGTCGCGGACTCATTCGCGACGTCCGTTGGCATCGCGAATGCCGCGGCGTGTCTTTGCCGCCCCGGATCGTTCGAGTTTGATCTTCGACAAGAATTCCGCATCCCGCACTGTTTGAGCGTTCGAAATGCGGGTTTGACCGAGTGGAAGCGAAACCGTTGGAAGTCACAGGATCGGGCGCCGGAATTTGTTGCGAGCGTTGCTGACCTTCCTGCGGAATTCGCAATCTTTCAGGTGATCGTTAACCATGCCCATTGCCTGCATGAATGCGTACGCCGTGGTGGGACCGACAAACTTCCAGCCTCGCTTTCGCAGTTGTTTCGACAGGTCGACGGCTTCCGGGCAGGTCGTCCGTTCACACGCCTGCGACTTCGACTCCAGCAGACCGACATCTTCTTCGGAAGGTTCGAACTGCCAGACCCAGGCGGCAAGAGATCCGAATTCCGCGACCAGCGCGACTGCTCTGGACGCGTTGTTGATCGTCGCTTCAATCTTGCCGCGGTGCCGGATAATTCCCTGATCGCTGAGCAGCCTGTTCACGTCGCGCTGTGTGAATCTGGCGATGCGTACGAAGTCAAAATCGCGGAATGCTCTGCGAAAATTCTCCCGCTTGCGCAAAATCGTCAGCCAGCTCAATCCGGACTGAAATCCCTCCAGGCAGATCTTTTCAAACAGCCTGTGGTCTTCGGCAACAGGCAGCCCCCATTCCCGGTCATGATATTCGCGGTAGTCGTCATGTGCGTGACACCACCAGCAGCGCAACCGGCCGTCGGGGCCGGGTTTCAGTGACTCTGTATCGACCGGGTCTGGCATGGAAATCGGTGGTTCCGGCAAAAGACCGAAAGGGAACGGGCACCGAACGTGAGTCTGCGAGATGACCGTCCTTCCGTCAACCTGCGCTCGGAACAGATCCCCTTTCCGACTTCGCACCTGTGGTGGACGAAATGACAAGTCCCCGGAATTGGCGGACAGGAGGGACTCGTCACCCCGTTCACCACGGAAAACTCTGACCTGCGAATCGCATTTGCCACTGTCCTGGATCGCGACTGTCGCGAATCCCTGCGGGAGACTCGCAAGTTTCACGCAGTCGACACTTCGGATTCGCGATTTGCAACCGTAGAATCGAACACATTCAAGGCGCCACGGAAAGTATCCGTGGATGACGTGTGACGGAACCACCGCATCCGAACCTGTTCTGAACGATGCCCCATGAAAGCGAATCCAACTTCCGCCTTTGTACGGCGCGTTTTGGCAATTGTCGTCTGCCTGATTGTACTGTCAGGGACAGCGTCGCCCGATCCGGCCTCGACTGTTGCCGACGAAGCGTCCGATGAATTCAACCTTGGCGTCGGACTCTACCGCAAGCAGCGTTTCGACCTTGCGGCGGAGACGTTCGGCGGCTTCCTGAAGCAGTTTCCCGACCATCCCCGCACGAATCTGGCGCGCCTGTACTACGCTTTGTCGTTGAACCTGCTCGAACAATACGAGCCGGCGCGCGAGCAGTTTGCCGCGTTCATCACCGCCGATCCGGACAGTGCGAACATTGCCGACGCAAGATATCGCCTTGGTGAATGCAGCTATTATCTGAAGGACTACGACGCCTCCGTCCGACAGCTTCAGCAGTATCTGGAGCTGCACTCCGGCCATACGCAGAACAACTGGGCACGGCTGCTTCTGGGTGATTCGTATGCCGAACTGCAGCAGTGGAGCAAAGCCCAGAATACGCTGCGCGAGTTGCTGGCGCTAAAGCCGGATCCGCAGTTGCAGGCCGACGCCGGGTTCGCTCTGGCACGAGCGCTGGATGGCGCCGGGCAGCACGACGAGGCAGTCGCGACGTATCGCAGGCTGGCCGAGAACACGACTCCGGCGGTCGCCGTCGACGCACTGACTCGCCAGGGAATCATGCTGTTCCGTCAGGAGAAATACCTCGAAGCGTCGGCGGCTTACGACCAGATTCTGGAACGTTTTGCGGATTCCGATCGAGCGACGGCGGCGGCACTGAATTCCGGCATGGCGCAGTATCGCGTGAAGGACTTCGAAAGCGCCATCAACCGCTTCCGCAAAGTTCCGCCGGATTCGGAGTATGCGGCAAGAGCAGCGTTGATGACCGGGCTTTCGCTGCAGTCTCTGGGACGCACCGATGCGGCTCGCGAAGAGCTGGATCGGGCACTCACCGCCGCCGGCGATACTTCTCTGGCACCGGAAATTGTGTTTGAACGAGCCGAGCTGGAACGCGTGGACGGACGGATTGCGGAAGCGGCGCAGATGTACGAAGACCTGGCCGATCGCTGGCCTGACGACAACCGGGTTGCCGACAGCCTGTTTAACGCCGCGGAACTTCATCTGGACCTGAATCAGATTCCAACCGCGCGACGTCTGCTGGATCGACTGGAAAGCGACCACTCCGCGTCCGGCATGGACAGCCGTGCGGGCGTCTTGGAAGGACGAATCCTGCTGACGGAAAACAAGGCCGAACAGGCAATCTCCGTACTGCAGCCGATTGCACGGGCCGCGGCTGATGCCGACAACCGTACTCCCGTCTTCGGTCAGTACTATCTGCTGCGGGCATTCCACGAAGCGGGGAGGCACGAGGACGCTCTGGCGGAAATGGAAAGACTGCGGCCCAGTCTTTTGAAGCCGGAGTTCGCGCACCTGAACGGAGCACTTGCCACAGCCGCGATGAGCAGCCTGCAGCTGGAACGTTACGAAGCCGTGCAGAACTATGCCGATCAGTTCTTGTCGTCCGGCACCGGCAGCCGTCAGACTCCGGATGTCCTTGCCGCGCGAGCCGTGGCTGCCGCGCATCTGGACCGGTTTGACGTTGCGGCAGCGGATGTCCTGACATTGTCGAAGGAGTACCCGGACCGGCCTCAGACATGGACTGCCATCCTGCAATCCGCCAACGTCGCCATGCAGCGGGAAAACAACAAGGCAGCAGTTGTGTTTTTCGAAGCCGCCGCCGGGCGCCGTCAGGAACCGCTTGTTCGCGAAGCGGGGCTGTCAGGCCAGGCGTGGAGCCAGTACCGGCTGGAGCAGTTCGACAAGGCCGCGGAGACTTTCGGAACTCTGGCCGACGAGTTTCCGGAATCAGGCCAGGCCGCCGAAGCTGCGTTCATGCGCGCCAACAGCCTGCACGACGCCGGGCAGGATGACCAGGCCATCACCGCCGCGCTGGACGTCTTCACAAGGCTCAGCGACGAACCTGCTCAGCCCGCGAATCCGTCCGACCAGGACAAGCGCCGCAGGTTCGCGTTTGATTCCGGTCAACTGGCGGCACGCCTGCTGGGCCGCGCCGGTCGAGTTGAAGAGGCCGACGCGACCTGGGAAAAAATCATCACACAACTGAAACCCGCCGAATCGCAGGACCAGATCCTGGATGAATGGGCGTGGATCAATCTGTCCAATGGCCGGTACGCTCGATCGGATGAAATCTATCGCCGACTGCTGGAACAGTTTCCCGGCAGCAAATTCGCCGGCCACGCACGTCTTTCGCTGGCCGAAAGTGAAATGGCGGCAAACCGTTTTGATCAGGCTGAGCGCGAGTTCCGTGCTATTCTCAGCACTCCTGAATATGGCGACGTCGAAAAACAAAACGCCGTCTTCCATCTGATCGAAATCAATGCCGGAAACCGCAACTGGAACCAGGTGCGGGAATACGGCGATCAGTTCCTTGCGAAGTATCCGGAAAGTCCTCAGGCGGCAAATGCCACGCTGCTGCATGCCGAAGCGCTGCTGAATCTCAACGAATTCGCGCAGGCCGAAAAGGAACTGCAGCAGCTTCGAATGGCTGTTGTGGACGGCAGAGTGGAGGCCGGAGAATGGACGGAACGGATCTGGGTGGTTCTTGCGGAGCTGGCTCTGGCCTCAAAGCGATACACCGAGATCGACCCCATTGTCGCCGAACTGGAGTCCAGAGCTCCGCAGTCCCGCTTTCTGTTTCAGACGCATGATGTCCAGGGGCGGCGCTGGAAATTTCAGGCCGAACCGGACTTTGCAAGGGCTCGCGAGTACTTTCAGAAAGTGACGCAGGATCCCGTCTGTCGGGGAACGGAAACAGCCGCGCGGTGCCAGTTTCTGCTCGCTGAGACGCTGTTGCTGCAAAGCGACGTGGACAACCACCTGAACCTGGCTCGCAAGGAGTTTCTTCGCGTGGTGACAAACTACGCCTACGACGAATGGCGCGGACGTGCTCTCTATCAGGCCGCGCAATGCGAGGAAGCACTGAAGCTGAAGGACGCAGCAATTCGAAGCTATGAAGAACTGCTGAAGGACTTCCCGACGTCCGAATACGTTGACCGGGCTCGCGAGCGGCTTGCCGTTCTGAAGGCAGCGGCGTCGTAGGCGTCACCGCAGCGCACAACCGGCGGCTTACGTCGGGCAACGCCTGAACATCGCAGAACCTGGCGGGATCTCACGGCGAGCCGCACGGCACTCGCGGATCGGTCAGCGTTTGTGGTCTGCCGTTCTGATTCGATGGATGCAGAAGTGCGACGGACATCCGGGAAGGCAAGGCTCCTGCCAAGCCAAGTGTGTCAAAGTGCCTCCGATGAAGCTGCGGCTCGGCAGGAGCCTCGCCCTCCCGGTTGCAGCGCCCTCCCGCTTGTAGCGATCTCCCGGATGCAGAGCCCTCCGGATCGTGGGACCGGTGCGATCCGCCCGTCAATGCTCGGCTGACGAAGCGCTCGCTGCCGCGTCGGGTTCCACAACGTCGAGGAATCCAATCATCATTTCTTCCCAGCTCTGATCACCCCAGCGAACAGATCGACCGGGATCGGGATTCACCGGATTGGCGTCGGAGTTGTCAAACGCCGCCGTACAGAGGATACGAGTTCCCTTTGGCAGCAGCTTTGGTTCGGACAACCGGTAGTTCAACTGCCAGTTGAAGTCGTACTTTGGAACGTCCAGCAGAATCTCCTGCCCTCCATCCGGATAGAACGCCTCAAAGCGAAACGACCTGCCGCGGACGTGCATGTGAGGCGTCATGCACAGCAGCAGTTCATCGCGACGGGCACGGTATTCAGCCGTGACTTCGTGGTTGGAAGCGCCGGCCGGAATCTCGAAATCCGCTTCCATGGCCACACGGCCCTGCAGCAGTTTTCGAACGTTCTTCTTTTCCGTGAACTTCAGGCCGATGTGGCTTCGATCGGACTGCTGTGAACCATTCGGCGTGTAGTGCATTTCGAAAAGCAGTGTGCTGCCCGCGGGAATGTACATTGCGATTCCGTCGTCCAGCACGTTTGGAGTCGCTCCGGGAGCGTATCCCACCAGCATCGTTCGCTGCTTCTTTCGTTCTTCTTCATCTCCCGGCGGAATCGCGTAGGCGATGATGTGGTGGACAACACCGAAATTGTCCGGCCGCGCCTCCGCGGCCGTCACGAATTTGTCTTCCGTCCAGCCAGGGTCAACCGAAAAGTACTGATAGTTGACAACTCCCGTCGCCGGCACGGTGAAAGCTTCGTCACTCATGGCGATCACCTGGTCCGGCTGCGGCATTCGCCACCCGGTCGCGAACTCCGGGGGATCCGGAAGCTGCGACGGATCACCTTCCGGCATCCCGTTTTCCACCCACGTTCGGATCAGCTGCTTTTCGTCATCGCTGAGGCGTGCGTCGTTCCGGAAAGTTCCATGGTCGGGATTCGCGTACCACGGCGGCATCCGATTGTCGGCGATCACTTCCAGAATGGTGTCTTCCCAGCCGATCGTGTCGGCATAGCCAGCCAGTGAGAATGGAGCAATCTGACCGTCACGATGACATTCCAGACAGCGACTGTTGAAAATCCGCGAAATCTGATTCGCGTACGTCACGTCTCCGGTCGGTTCGACCTTCTGAATACGTCCGATGTGACAGCCGATGGCTTCTGTTTCCGTGACGCTGGCTTCGTTGCCGGACAGCAGTTCTTCAATGGCGATCGCCAGGTCACGTCGCCGGACCCTGTCACGCGACAATCCGACAAGGTACTGGTCGTCAATTCTGCCCCGGTATCGCACCTTTCGATTCTGGTCCAGCACGAAGACTTCGGGCGTCCGTTCCGCGCCGAATTGGTCGGCGACGCGGTTTCCGGGATCCTTCAGGACGGGAAACGGAATCTCGTGCCGATTCACGTAGGCCGTGATTTCGGTGATGCTGTCCTGAGTATTCGAATTAATCCCCACAAACGCGACACCTCTGTCACTGTATTCCCCATGCAGTTCCGCCAGTCTGGGCCCGTACAGTTTTGCCAGCGGACACTGGGTTCCCAGAAAAGCGATGACAATCAATTTCCGGTCCGCGAAATCGTTTAGTGATGTACGCTGACCGCGATGGGTCTGAAGCGAAAAATCTGCGATCGGCAAATCGGCGGCGGTCAGCGCCGACCTGCCCGATACACAGATCCAGGCGATCGCTGTCAGAATCAGGAGATTTCCGATTCGGCGGAACTCAAACAAATGCATGGTTCAATTCGATCACAGAAGCCCCCGGTCACGCGGTTTCCGTGCCGGCGCGTCCGGGGAGTGCGGGAAATTGTGCAAAGGAAACGTGCCCGCGCGACAGCTTCGCGGAAATCTGCGATCAAACGCAAGCGAAAGTGGCACATGTTTTGACGCGAACACACGATCGGACGTTGCCGCGACGGACGATGCGCAACGCTCCCTGACAAAGGCAGGAAGTTTCCTCGCGGGCGGTCATGTTCGACTGATGCGATTCTGAATCGCCCGATTCAGTGCAGCCGTCCGTTCGTCGGCGGTCATGTCGTACAGCGTTCGGAAGAGCGTTGCCATCGCCGGTGTCAGCTCGCAGTCGCGGCGCGCCATGGCCTGACGAGCCGTCTCGATACTCTTTTCGAGAGGCCAGTCGGCCGCCAGTTCGCCGAAGCTGACGTTGCAGAAGGAAGGGATATTCCGAGGCAGCAGTCGGCCGCCGGGCAGCACAACCGTCATGACTCCCAGTGACGAACCCACATTGAACATGCTGTCAATCGCAGTCTTGGTGTGGTCACCAATAAACGATCCGACCTTCATCAGCCCCGAATCAATCAATTCGCCCTGCAGCGGCACCTGGACCGATGTGTAATCGTTCTTCAGGTCGGACGTTGATGAGATTGCTCCAATGTTGACCCACGGACAGATATAGCTGTGTCCCAGGAAACCTTCGTGGTACTTGTTGACACAGGCGTGCAGGATGGAGTTTTCAATTTCGCCTCCGGCACGGCACGTTGCGCCAATGGTTGTGCCGCCGTGAATCAGCGCCCGAAACACTTTGGTGCCGCGAGTAATATGGCACGGCCCTTCGATTCGCGTGAATGACTGAATCTGGACATCGCGATCAATGGACACCGGCCCGTGGCGGGCGTCAATGACCACGTACGGGTCGATCTCCGACTGTTCGGAAATGTAGACGTCGCCCGGATCACCAAGGCACTGCACATGTGGTGCCGGAGAAATCTGCGAGACGCCTTCGTCCATGAAGTCACGATCCAGTTGAACGCCATTGTGGTTCACCAGATCCCACGGCCTGCGAATCATGATTCCGGACGCCTCAACGACGCGCCGGCTGCGAGCGATTCCCAGCAGCGTTTCGTGAAAACCATCGTCGCAGAGCAGGCGGGCCTCTTCCGGCGCCAGCGCGATCCATGTCAGATGCCCGTCGATGAATCCCGCGTTGTCCATCGTCACATCGACTTCGTTCAGATGGCGTTCCGGCATCCACCGGCCGTTCATCATCAGCACGGGTTGTTCGGCAAGCCAGGCCAGATCGTTCACATGAGAATCCGGGTGCTCTTCCCGATAGACCTCCTGCAGCCACGGACGTACGCGAGCCCCCCAGTCGGCTCGTGGAAACCAGCGCTGCACTCGTCGTCGCAGACTTTCGCGACCGCAGATCAGTTCAAAAACCGGTCTTGTCAAAGCCAGCGGGAATAGAGCGTCGGTGCCGGAATCTTCAAACAGGAAAAATCGCATAGAACTTCACCGTCTCTGGCGGCTTGCGGCGGGTCGACATCGGCCACAGCGAAAGTCGGTGCTTTCCAATTGGCTTTGTACCGTCAATCGGAAAGCTTCCTTCCAGGCCGCTCACGCGATTCGGCGGCGTCAGAATTTTGCAAAAACGCCCCTAGTGTGTACATCCGAGTTCTGCGTCGACGGCCACGACGACCGTGATTCAATTGCTGCCGCGTTCGTGAATTTGCCACTCACTGCTGCGCTCCGGAGACGTTCGGCAAAGTCTGCCGGAAAGAAGGGCCGCGGGGACCTTGAACAAGGCGACTCGCGCGCCAGTCCACAATACCCAACGGCATTTACCCGACCTGTTCCGGAGTCAATCCTGTGTTTTCAGCGTCCTGACATCCGGCTCGTCCATTCCCGCGGTGCCGCATGTGTCGCGCACCCTGCGAATCGCGGCAGCCTTGCAGGTTCCCGGACTTGACGTGTCTGGCTCTGAATTCTCCTTCGATTCCGTACAATCGCCGGTCTTCCCTGCTGCGTTCACGGAATCAAGATGCCTACTCGTTCGAAAACTCACAAATCGTCCCGACGCGTGACTGTTCCGTCGCCGCCGCGCGGGATTCCTGACCGGCTGCTCCTGAATGCGACCGACGAGATTCTGCCGCCAAAAGGACTTCTGGTACTGGTCAGCGGCACCGCTCTGGCAAAGCATCTGGTGAACCTGCGGCGCGACGTTGCGTGGACGATTTTCACGCCCGAGCACTTCTATCTGGATGCAGTTGTCCGGGCATTGAACGAAGATGACTCCGGCGACGAATCCCCGGAGGAAGATCTGCCGCAGGTGGATCTGTTCTGCATGCCGGATCTGCCCGAAGGGGAATTTGACACGGTCGTCTTCGCCACCGAAGCTCGTTCCGTCGCCGAACTGACTCGCGACCTGCTGCAGCAGATTGCCGACCGCCTGAAGCCAAATGGTCGGCTGATCATCTCCACCGACAATCCCAGAGACCACTGGCTTCACGAACAGCTCCGGACGATGTTCGGCCGCACAACGGTGAAGAAGGACAAACGCGGCACCTGTTACATCGCTCGAAAGGGCGCGGGGCCGAAGAAGCGCAGGGAGTTTCGAGCGGAGTTTGCATTCCGCGACGGTGAGACACTGATCCGCTGCGCGTCGCGGCCCGGCGTCTTCAGTCATCGTCGAGTGGACGCAGGCGCGCGGGCCTTGTTGCGTTCGCTGGAGCTGCTGAACGATGCCTCCACGAAGGGGATCATGTCGCCCCGCCGAATTGTGGAACTCGGCTGCGGCTGTGGAGCTGTCGCGGTCGCCGCGGCGCTGCGATTTCCGGAGGCGTCCGTACTGGCCGTCGACAGCCACGCGCGAGCCGTTCAGTCGACGGAGCAGACCGCACGGCTGAACAATGCCGCAAACGTCGCCGTGATGCTGACGTCCAACGGCATTCTTCCGCATGCCGGAACATACGAACTGTTCCTGACGAATCCGCCGTATTACTCCGACTTCCGAATTTCCGAACTGTTCCTTCAGTCGGCCGAAGCAGCATTGACGCCGGGAGGGCGTCTGCACCTGGTGACAAAACTGACGGAATGGCACAGGAATCGAATGACGGAAATCTTTGGCAACGTCGACGTTCATCGCTACGGCGACTACGACGTGCTGTGTTCCGTCCGCTGAGCAACAATGTTTCTCACGCAGTGCAGCGAAGTCCGAGTGGTGCTGTACCGGGAAGCTATGCCACTTTCCGCAAGCGCCCGATGATTCGCTCGAAGTCGTCGTTCGAAGTGAAGTGAATCACGATCTGGCCGGAATCCTGCTTCTTCAGCCGGATCTCAACCTTCGCCCCAAACTGGTCACGGAGCGAGTTCTGAAGTGACACAACATGAGCCGACGCTTCCGGCGGTGCAGGGGATGCCTGGGCCGGCGATTCCGGACTGGTCGTGCCGGACTTCAGAATCTGTCGCACGGCTTCTTCCGTCTTGCGAACGGACAGCCCTTTCTCCTCGATCTGTCGAGCAAGTTCCGCCTGAGCGTCGTGGGACAATGGCAGCATCGCCCGAGCGTGGCCGCCGGAAATGCGGTCCTGTCGAACAGCTTCCTTCACGACTTCGGGAAGTTCCAGCAGCCGCATCATGTTGCTGACCGTCGACCGGCTCATGCTAAGCTGTTTTGCCAGGTCCTCAATCGTGCCGCCGAATCGTTCAAGGTAGTCGCGAAACGCTTCGGCCTTCTCCAGCACGTTCAGGTCCTGACGCTTCAGATTCTCCTCGATCGCTGCCTCGCAGACCTGATTGTCTTCAAGTTCAACGACACGGCAGGGAATCATTTCCAGCCCCACCTGTTGCGCGGCTCGCCAGCGACGTTCACCGGCGACCAACTGATAGCCTTCTCCCCGAGGACGGACCAGCAGCGGCTGCAAGACTCCGTGCTTCCGAATGCTGTCCGCGAGTTCGTCGATGGCCGCCTGATCAAACTCCCGCCGGGGCTGAAACGGGTTGCGTTCAATCAGTTCCAGACTGATTTCGTCGGCACAGGGAGAATACAACTGCACTGGCGCTGCCGGTTCGCCGGGCCGCGGTTCCCCGGTGCTGTCACTGCCCAGCAAAGCATTCAGGCCCCGCCCCAGCCGCCGCTTGAAGACAGGCTTTTCGGTGCCATTCTGTTCCGTCGCGTAAGCTTCCATTTCCCAGCCTTGGTTCGTTGCGGAATGGGACGACCGGCAACGCGGTCCCTGTCGAAGCCGGTTCGCACACAGGAAGGATCGACAAATCCGGAACAGCCGGAACAGCCGTTACGCAATGCTGCTGGTCTGGTAAACCAGGCGCTTTGTACGGCTCGTCGGCACCCTGAGTGAAGATCAAAGACAGTCCGGCGTTTTCGCACAGAATGGGCCTCGCCATGGTACTGCACAGAGGACGTCATCGTGTCCGTTCGTTCGTGAAATACGGCTGCCTGTTCCGAAGCATTTCAGGCCCGGCGGCCCGGCACACCGTCAGCCGGTCACGTGAATTCTTCTTCGCGCGGGTCAAAATGAGGTCTGTTCAGGAAGCGGGTTTCGAGAGAGACTTCGGTTTGCGGGAGTTGTGGGGGTGTAGTTTTTTGGTGAAGGAGTCAAGGATGGCTCGGTTGACGTTTACGGAAGAAGAGCGGCAGGCATTGAAGGCGGAGCGGTTTGGTCATCCTCATCCGCGGGTCCAGTTGCGGATGGATGTGTTGTGGTATGTCAGTCTGGGCGAAACCAATGCGAATGCGGCGAGGCTGGCGGGGGTTTCTCACGCGACGGTTGATCGATACGTGTCCATCTATCGCGAAGGCGGCATCGAGGGTCTGAAGCGATTCGACTGGAGTGGCCCGGTCAGTGAGCTCATGGAGCATCGTGCCTCGCTGGAGGAAATGTTTCTTGCTGATCCGCCGCACACAACGGCGGAAGCCTGTCAACGAATCGAGGCAGCAACGGGAGTCAAACGCGGGTTGACTCAGACGCGTCGCTTTTTAAAAAAAGTCTGGGGCTGAAGTGGCGATGCACGGCGGCGATCCCGCTGCCTCCGAAAAAATCCGTCGAAGAGCACGCGGCCACTCAGGAGGAATTCCTCGACAACACACTGGAGCCGCTGCTGGAATCGGCTCGCAGCGGTGATGGCCATGTGTTCTTTGTTGATGCGGCTCACTTTGTTCAGGGAGCGTTTCTGTGCTGTCTGTGGTGTGCGCGGCGGCTGTTCATTCGAGGTGCTTCCGGTCGCAAACGTTACAGCGTTCTGGGGGCATGGAACGCCGTGACCCATCAACTGCTGAGCATCACGACGAGCGGGACCGTGTCGTCAGATACGATGTGCGAGCTGCTTCGCAGAATTGCCGCCCTGAATCTGACGGGGCCTGTGACGCTTGTGCTGGACAATGCTCGCTACCAGCATTGTGCCCTGGTGATGAATCTCGCGGCGACACTCAATATCCGACTGCAGTTCCTGCCATCATATTCTCCCAACCTGAACATCATCGAGCGCCTGTGGAAGTTCTTCAAACGCGATGTCCTCTACGGGAAACACTACAATGATTTCGCGGCTTTCTGCCAGGCTATCGACGACTGCCTCGAAAACATCCCCACCAAACACAAATCCCGACTCGCCACACTCATGACTCACAATTTCCAGCGATTCAACATCGCCTCATTCCGAGCCGCGTGAAGAATAATGCTCGAAATGCGCAAGGACGAACCGACACCCGTCAGAATGGTCGTCTGCAGCATGGGCAGCGGTCGTCGAAGCCTCTCGCGAGGGCTTTGAAGGCGGATGGTTGCGGCAGCGTCATGATGGCCCTGAACGCCAGCGGAACTCGATGCGCGTAGTGGCGGTACGTGATTCCGCCGGCAGAGTGACCGAGAATCTCGATCGATGACTCGGGCACGTGCTCGTCGTAGTGCGTCGCGCAGGTTTTGCGAAGATCCTTCAAGACCCAGGGGCGATCCTCGCTGGGATCAACGCTCGCCTTGGGGCCGATGCCCGCAAGTTCGCAGATCGAGCGAAAGCGGTTGTTCGGCCGTGTGCCTCCACCCGCAAACACGGGAGCTTTCGGATTCGGCGTCTCCGGCATGATGCTCCTGATATGCTCATGCACGGTGCGGTTCATCGGTCGAAAGAATGCCTTGCCGGTCTTCACACGGCGGTAGAACAACCAGCCCCAGGGCGAAAGTTCCTTGACTTCGCGGTCCGGCGCTCTCCGGTTCCACGAGACATGACGCCACAGAATCGGCTCATGGAACGGTGCCGTCTTCCAGACCGTACCCGTGTCCAACCCGTAGTTGAAGAAGGCGACCAGCGCCGCTCGCCAGTAGCGACCAATCGGGAACGGGTGCTTCCAGCCTCGTGGACGCTTCATCCGATGAGTCGCAAAATAGAGTGCATTCAGCTCCGACTTTGTCAGGTAGTGCCTTCCTGCCACGTCACGCTGAGGCTTCTCTTTTGGGAAGCGAGGCAGAGCATCGACCAGATCCTGCTCCCAGGCCCACGACATAACAGCCCGCAGGTGCGCTCGCACTTTGTTGGCAGTTCGCCCGGGATTCCGACCGTCACGAGTGGCCGCATCGTCGTAGGCCCAGTTGAAAAAATCGCGCAGCTTGCTGCGACTGAGTTGATCCAGAGGCACGCCTTCGCCCCATCGCGCCCATTTTCTGAGGGTGGTGGCGTACTCTTCGCGCGTTCTCTGCGCGGGATTGCCGGATCGGAGGTACTTTGCAACAGCAGATTCGAGAGTCGTCGGGATGGCCAAGCTCCACGCCGCCGGCGCTCGCCCCCCTGCACGCTCCTCGGTGTCCAGCAGCGTTGATCACGCTCCGTCCGGGTAAAGTGAAAAGTTACACCACCCTTTCAGAATACCCGAACGGACCGAATTGAACTGCAAACAAATGATGACCACGGCGCCGCGTTCATGAGCGCACGGGGCGCCTGCGTCTTTTGAGAATTGTGTTCCGATGGACGTTTGCCTGACCGACGGTCCGCGTTGTTCAACCTTTCGGGTACTCACACCACGATCGCTGAACGTGGGGAATTCTTTCCTGAACGTCAGAGAGATTGTTAGACTTCTGATTACGGCAATCGTGTTCAGGTAGAATCAGAATCTCAAAGCGACCTGCGACAACCTCCTCAATCTCCTGCCCGGCGGGAGTGAACTTTCCGGGAGCGCTTCCCTGCCGCAGTCCGCGAGGTCTGAGGCAATGCCGCGTGCGATTCACTTGTTCAGGACTTCATTTCTGCCGCGTCGTGACTGCGGCCGGCGAAACGTTCAGTCTTCACTTGCATCCGGCTTCGTCTGCGTTTGCCGTGATCGTTACCATATATTCCTGATCGATTGGGTATTTCGGTCATGGCACAGCGTCACGACAGAAGGTCGGCTGAGAACCGGTCCCTGGGACGAGCGGTGACGGCGCGTGTGACGGCTCACGATGGCGCGCACCTGAATGCCGCGCGCGCAGACGTGCATGTCGCACGCGCGGGCCTGCCTGGCGCACGTGCGA
>JAWKUA010000028.1 GCA_041398785.1 Planctomycetaceae bacterium
TCTCACCAAACACGGCTATCCACCCGATGCACAAGAAGCGGCCACGCAACTGGTGATCCACCAGGCAGAACTCATGGCGGATGGACTCGTGGCGTGACCGACACAACTGAACTCTGACAAGCAACACCGGAGCAATCGACATGGCGACGATCGGATCGATGACAACCAGCCGGTTTCCCGATGGGAACCTGTCCGGGCGGTCGGGCCATAGCCCTTCAAGTTGCTCACGAGTCATCTCATGGCGCGGCCGTCAGCCCGCGACGGGCTGTTCTTCGCGAGTCAGGCATTTGTCGATATGCCGCACCGCCTGGCGCAGACGCTGGCTGTTTTCGACGATTGCCAGTCGCAGGCAGCCTTCGCCGTCTTCGCCGAATCCTCGACCGGGACTGACGGCGACTCCGCCTTCGTTCAGCAGCTTCATGGCGAATTCAATCGAACCCATCTTTCGCCACGGATCGGGGATTTCCGCCCACACGAACATGCCGGCTTTGGGAGGTTCGACGTTCCAGCCCAGACGAGTCAGCCCGTCGCACAATACGTCTCGCCGCGACTGATATTCCGCGGCGATGCTCTCGACCGCAGCGTCGCAGTGTCTCATGGCGACGATTGCCGCGATCTGAATCGGCTGGAAGATTCCATAGTCGTAGTAGCCCTTGATCGTCGCCAGAGCCCGCACCATTTCGCGGTTGCCGCAGCAGAAACCGATACGCCAGCCGGCCATGCTGTAGCTTTTGCTCATCGATGTCAGTTCCACACCCACGTCCAGTGCTCCGGGAACCGACAGAAAACTGGGAGCCATATAGCCGTCGTAGCAGATGTCCGCGTAGGCGAAGTCGCTGATGACCAGAAACCCGTGCTTCTTCGCCAGCTTGACAAGTTCGACATAGAAGTCCGGTTCAATCACCGTCGCCGAAGGATTGTGCGGGAAGTTGACAACCACCACCTTCGGCTTCGGCACCAGGTGCTCGCACGTGTAAGCGATGTTGCGAAGGAATTTTTCCGGGTCGCGGCAGTCCAGAGCGATCACGTTCCCCGACGCCAGCATCACGGCGTAAACATGGATCGGAAACGACGGCGAAGGCACGACGGCGGTGTCTCCCGGCCCCATCAGAGCCAGGCACATATGGCTGAAGCCTTCCTTCGACCCCAGACACGCCAGCACTTCATCGTTGGGATCCAGGCGAACTCCGTAGCGTTTCCAGTACCGAGCCGACACTTCCTTCCGCAGATTTCCGATGCCGTTGCTGACCGAGTAGCGGTGGTTGCGAGCATCCGCGAGCGCTTCTTCGATCTTCTGCACGATCAGCGGATCGGGCGGATCGGTGGGATTTCCCATGCCCAGATCGATGACGTCGACACCCTGCGTCCGAAGCTGATACTTGCGTTTGTTGATCGCTCCGAACATGTACGGCGGCAGCCGCTTGACACGTTCGGCAACAGGGATTTTGAAGGGAGAATCTTCAAACAGAACTTCCGATTCGCTGCGCATGAGCCTGTATCCGGGATGGTGATGTAACCGAGGGACAGGATTCTACACGCGAGGTTCGGTCTCAGCGATGGCAGAGCGGACGCGAAAGTTCTGCACGTTTCCGCGGAAGTGTGACGTGCTGGCGCCTTGCCGGCGGCGGAATCGGCCGGATGGGCGTTGAAACATCAACCGAATACGCGGCAGGTGTCGGAGGGCGCCAGTGATTCGAGTTACCTCAATAATGTCGTGCCCCGGTTGAGCCGAAATCGAGCCTCCACGAGACGTCGACACGGCTGGTCCCCGCGGATCAGCGGAACATCGCGTCAGTCGTCGGGTCGCTGCCGGGCAAAGGGCGTGTTGGCGGGTCGTTCTGAGCCAGCCTTTACCTGTTTTGACAGAATGGCATAGAATCCGGGGATTGCCGAACCGGCCATCAATTCTGTAGAAGGACCGGTTCGCCTTTTCACGGGCTGACCTTCGATAACCCGATCGAAAGCCTGACAGCACTCGCACATTCGTGAACGTGTTGTTGGATCGTTTCCGTGTTCATTCGATGCGATTCCGTATCGCAATCGATGCCGCGGAAGGCGATGTGCATGATCGGAAGCGGTCTGGCGTGCGGCCGCAATCCCGTCTTCGAATTCTTTTCGGCGCAAACATGATGCAACGACTCACAACTTCAGCAATCGCGGGCTGCGCACTGGCGCTGATCCTTACGGCTTCCGTTGGTTTCGCTCAGGAACCGCATCACTCGAAGATCAGTATCGTCCACCAGGGAGTTGGCCGGCTGAAGGGAGATTTGAAGGCGCTGGTTGATCTGACAAACGAGACGGAACAGGAACAGTGGGCCAATCTGAAGGACTACCTGGACCTGCTGGCTCTTGGTGTTGATGAATCTCGGCCGCTGCGGGTCGACGTTATGACAGGCATTCAGCCGACAGCGTATGTGATCTGGATTCCGTATGTTGACGGCGGGCTGGCGGACCTGCGAGATAACCTGGACTCCTTCGGTTTCGTCAACCGCAAGGACGCACAGGATCCGAATCTGTTCAAGATTCAACCGCCGGACCAGGGCTGGCTGCGCGTCATTGATGGACTCAAGTATGTCGTTCTGGTGTTTACCACACCGGCCGATGACGCGCTGCTGAAGCAGATTGTCATCAAGGCTGGCGATCCGATTCCTGACGTCAAGTACCTGCTGGACACAAAGGCCAGCGTCGGTGCTCAGTTGATCAACTCCGAGGCAACGCCGGAGGCGCAGAAAAAGCGGCACGACGCATTCGCCGAACTTCGCGCCAACAGCATGGACGCCGTCCAGAAGCGTCCCACGGAGACGGAATCCGAATACGAACTCCGCAGGTCAGCGCTGGCCCACCAGCTCAACGAGCTGGAGCGGCTGATGGTCGAAGCCGAGCGAGTGCAGGCATGGATCAAGCTGGAACGTGAAGGCGGGTACGCCGCTCTTCAGTTTATCGCGACCGCAATTCCGGAAACGTCTCTGGCCAAAGCCGTCGCCGGCTTTAATGCTCAGCCGGATGCGTTTGCGTCCGTCCAGAAGCTGCCGGAATCAGCGCTCTCCGTGCGTATCAATCACCCGATCGATGAGATGCGGCAGACTCACGTCAAAGAGTTTCTGGATCTGCTGAACACGGACATTCACAGCCGTGTGGAAGCATCGGAAAAGCTGAGCCGTCCGCAGAAGGACGCGACGCTGTCGCTGTTCACGGGAATCGCCGATCTGGTCCGTGCCGGAGTCGCAACCGGCTACATCAACGCATTCCTGGAATCGAAACCGGATGGCAACGGACAGTTTATTTCAGTGGGAGCCGTTTCTCTGCCGGACGCGAAGAAGCTGGTGGAGATTCTGCCTCAGTTGTCCACTGCTCACGATGGAAACACCGTGGAGCTGGATATTGACAAGGTCGGTGAGATCGCCATCCATCGCGTCGCACTGGCCGAAGGTTACGTCGAACTTCTTGACAAGCTGTTTGGCGCGAAGCAGGAACTGTTCATCGGCACGGCGGAAAATCACGTCTGGATGGCCTCCGGCACGGGGGCGCTGGAGCTGCTGAAATCGACGATCGAAGGTTTGGGCGAGCCTGCCGAGAACCCGAAGGCACTGCACGCGGACATTCACCTGTTTCCGTGGGTCAGCCGGCTGAAGGAGATTGCCGACAAGGAACCGGAGCCCGAGAATCCGGAAGAACGCCAACAGTGGCGTGATAATCTGTTGCGACTCAAGCAAGCCGTGGATGCCATGCCGGAAAACGACGAATGGACGTTCGACATGTCCGTCGCAGATAACACTGTTTCGGGCTCGATGACGTTCAGTACCGGCATTCTGCGATTTGTCGGGAAACAGATTTCAGAATTCTCCAAGGAAAATCTCTCCGAATAGGCTGGCCGGCTGCGGGACTGCGGGCCCGACCGACTCGTTTTTCGGCGGTCGTTCGTGTGAAGCCAGAGCTGTTCGGACGAATCGCCAAGTGCCAGGAAATGGGCGGCCATCGCGTGCGACGGCACGACGACGGGATTTCGGTGCCGTCCAATCCGCGCGACGGCATCGGAGACCCGTCGTAAAGGCAGCTTTTCGGGCGCGAGCCGAACGCGCAATCCGATGAACAGTTTGCCTGACGGTTGGTGATTCACATGATGAATTCCGGTTGACGACGAAGCCGCCGAAGTACTGTTCAATTCTCAGAATCCAGGTACGGGGACACGGATGTCTGCGGAACCCGATCATCCGGCTGACGATGATGGCATTCATGTCGATGACATGGAACTTGCCTACCGCGAAGCAATGAAGGCGCTGGACGAGGCGGAGCTTCAGATTGGCACCGCGCTTTTGGATGTCAGTACGCCCGTCGCCGGTGACTCGCCATCCGACGACAGAGTCTTCGTTTCGATCGGCGACGAACTTGCAGGTGAGCTGGAAGCGGAGGGGGCCGCGACTGCCGGCTCACAGCAGGCGGGATCGCAGGCAGGCGATCCGCGAATTTCGCCCCGGGAAGTCATTGTGGCAGCGCTTTTCGTCGGAGGCGACGTGTCGCTGACAGCGCGCAAACTGGCGACTCTGATTGGCAAGGACACCGAAGCTCGCGTTGCTGTACGGATCATCGATCAGCTCAATGAAGCGTGGAGTCGCGAAAACCGTCCGTACGAAATTCAACTGCACGAAGGCGGATTTCAACTGCAACTGCGCGAAGACTTCCGCAGCCTGCCGCTGCAGATGTTTGGAATGGGACCCCGCGAAGTGCGGCTATCCCCGGAAGTCCTGGAGATCCTTGCCTTTGTCGCCTACAACCAGCCGGTCAGCAAAGAGGACTTGGCGTCGACGGGTAACGCCCGGGCGATGTCGTACCTGCGGCAGCTTATTCGGCTGGAACTGGTGGAAGTCGTCCGCACCGGCGATCGAAGGACGGACGTTGCCTACCAAACGGCGCCGCGATTTCTGGAACTGTTCGGTCTGAACGATATCAGTGATCTGCCGCAGGCCGACGTGTTTTCGTTCAAATGACCGGATGCGGATCGCAGGCCTATTCGTCAGCCGGTGCCGGAGTTGCTTCCGTTCCCGGTTCCGGCGGTTCAGCGGCTGCCGGTTCTGCGTCTGCCGGTTCTGCGTCTGCCGGAGCAGGCTCCTGCGGCTTCTCCTGTTCATCGGAATCTGAGTCGTCGGCGTCGGGCGCATCGTCGCTATCGGCTGCGTCCTGTTTGTCCGGATTCGATTCGGATTCCGAATCGATCGGGTCGGCGGGCTGCGTCGGGGCTGCTTCGTTTGCGTTCACAGCGTCAGCATCATCGGTAGCCGTTTCTTCGCTGACCTGATTTCCGGCGGATCCCGAGTCGGTCAGCGGCACAAGCGGTGCCTGCAGATTGTATGTCGACCGGCGTTTCTCGATGGCGGCTCGTGCCATTTCGTCGTCGATGACGCCTGCGCGCTGGTACCAGGAAAACACGAGTTCGTAGTCACCGACTTCCAGTGCCAGGTCACCAAGCTGAATAAAGGTCTCAGCGCTGTCCAGTCGCCGGGTGCCCTCGAAGGCCATCGTCCTGTATTGCTGGTCCAGCTCCTTCAGTTGATCGATATTCTGTTGAGCGATTGACGCCTGATCGGACTTATTGAGTTTCAGTGCGGAGTCTCGCAGCAGTTCCCAGGCTTCCTGATCGCGGGGCGTAATGGCCACAAGTCCCTGCAGGATCTGGTTGGCTTTGGCCGTATCACCTTCGTGGATCGCTCCCAGCGCTTTCAGCTTTGTCACTCCGTTGGGATTGCCGCCGAATTCCTTGACCTTGTCCATCAGTCCCTTCAGCCCGACGTCATCGCCCTGCCGGATCAGAATCTCCGCGCGCAGGACATCATCGGCAATCAGGCTGCCGTTCTCATCCGCAAATTCCATTAGCAGATCGATATTGCCGGTGCGAATCAGCGACTTCAGGTAGCGTTCCAGTTCCTCAGGACTGGCGGCACTGCGCTGACCGGGGGTCTTCATCGCGTCGCGAAACTGTTCCGCCGCCTTTTCATAATCATGCATCTCCCAGAAGGCATTGCCGGCCAGCTTGCGGGCATCGGAGTTTTCCGGGTCGACTTCCAGAATCGCCTCTGATTCCCTGACAGCAAGCGCCAGAGCGCCAAGGTCCATGTACAACGCGGTCAGGGAAATTCTCGGGCGAGTGGCCGTGGGATCTGTTTCGATCGCGGCCTTCAGCGATGCCACGGACTTTTCGATCTCTCCGATCCGGCGGTAAGACTGAGCGATCGACGCCAGCGCCAGACCGCGCAGGTCCGGATGATCCTGGACCTCCTCCAGCAGTTCGATGGCTTTGGGATCACGCATTTCCAGGACGGCCGCGCGACCTTCCAGCAACTTCCGATGTTGCTCATATTCCGGGTATTGCTCCAGCCGAGCGATCGCGGCACGAACCTCCGGCACTCGACCCTGATTGCTGGCTTCGACAGCCGACTGGAACACCTCAGCGGGATCTTCCGTAGCTGTGCTGAAATACAGGCCGCTGAATACCGCAACGGAAATCAGCACCAGCAGTATCCACAGCCACCACGGAAGACCCTGACTCACGCGGGGGACCGATTTTCCCTGACTCATGATCCAGTCGCTCTTTCCCGGAAACGAATCCGGAAGGAATTCAGTGAATTTCTCATCGCGAACGTCTGAAAAAACTGAACGCTGCCATTCAGGGCTTGTCAGGCGCTCTAACAACTATTCGGGAAAGGATTTAGGTAGATCGAGCACGCGCAGAATCTCCCCTTTTGTCCGATCCAGCCGGGTTTTCATACGCACACTGGGGCACAGACATTGGGAAAAATCAGTGCAGTCCCGCGGTTCGGGGACAACGCTGTCCGGAAATGCAAAAATGCCGGCCTTTAAGCGTTGCAGATCATACTCTCCGGAACGGTCCGTTCGCCATGAAACGCATCCGCATCATTGATTCGCACACGTGTGGCGAGCCAACGCGGGTGATCGTTGAGGGAGGTCCGGAGCTTGGTGATGGGCCGCTTCCGGAACGTTTGAGACGATTTCGTCGCGACTTCGACGCTATCCGCAGTGCTGTCATCAACGAACCGCGGGGATCGGATGTTCTGGTGGGAGCCCTGCTTTGCCGGCCCTCGGTACCCGAATGCGCTGCCGGCGTTATCTTCTTCAACAACAGCGGATTCCTGAACATGTGCGGCCACGGGACGATCGGCGTCGCGGTCACCCTGGCCCATCTGGGCAGGATCGGACCCGGCAGGCATCGCATCGAAACTCCCGTCGGAATTGTCACCGCTGAACTGCTCGACGCTCACCGCGTCCGAATTCAGAATGTGCCGTCTTACCGTTACCGGAAAGGGGTTTCCGTCCGTGTCGACAGCGTTGGTACTGTGACCGGCGACGTGGCGTGGGGAGGCAATTGGTTCTTTCTGGTCTCGGACCACGGACAGGAACTGCAGATCCGCCGCTGGAGAGAACTGACCGGTGTGACGCTGCAGATTCGCGCGGCATTGGAACGTGACGGAATCACCGGCGCGGAGGATGGCGTGATCGACCACATCGAACTGTTTGGTCCGCCGTCCGGGACTCACGCGGACAGCAGGAACTTTGTGTTGTGTCCGGGAGCGGCGTATGACCGCTCCCCCTGCGGAACCGGAACCAGTGCGAAGCTGGCGTGCCTTTACGACGATGGAAAGATCCGGCCGGGAGAAGTGTGGCGTCAGGAAAGTATCGTGGGCAGTGTGTTTGAAGGCAGCGTCGAATTGCCCGAACCTTCCTTTCGGGCGGCATCGACGTCCGCCGGAGGATCGGCCGTGGTGATTCCGTCGATCACGGGATCGGCCTGGGTGACCGCGGAAGCCGACCTGCTGCTGGATTCGTCCGACCCCTTTTGCCACGGAATTCACTGATGACGTCACAGTCGAAACACACGCTGATCGTCGGCGGAGGCGTCATTGGAGCATTCAGCGCCTTGTTTCTGCAAAAGTCCGGGCGGCAGGTCACTATCGTCGAAAAGGGCGAATTTGGAAAAGGCTGCTCGCATGGCAACTGCGGCTACGTTTCGCCAAGTCACGTGCTGCCGCTGACGCAGCCGGGCCAGATCATGAATGGCCTGAAAGGCATCCTCAGCAGCAACCGCGCGCTGCGGATTCATCCCCGAATGTCGCTCTCGTTCTGGCTGTGGATGCTGAAGTTTGCCGCTCGATGCAACCACCGCGACATGCTGCAGGCAGGAACGTCTCGCCATGCGCTGCTGGATCGGTCGGCAAAGCTGTATCGCGAAATCATTTCCCGCGAAAAGCTCAACGTCGAGTTCCGGACGGAAGGTCTGCTGTTCGTTTATCGTGAACTCAGGGGATTCGAACACTACGCGGCAACGGTCGAACTGCTGCGGGAGAAATTCGAAGTATCGGCGGATCGTGTCGAAGGCCGGGACCTGACCGACATGGAACCTGCTCTGAAGCCCGGTCTGGCCGGAGCATGGCATTTTCGCTGCGACGCCCATCTGCGGCCGAATCGACTGATGGCCGAACTGAAGAATCTGCTGACGGCTGCCGGCGTCCGAATCGTTGAAAATGTGCAGGTGCTGGGCTTTGTGTCACAAGATGGATCGGCGCGCAGCGTCCGGACGCCGGATCGGGAAATTTCCGCCGATGAGTTCGTCGTGGCGACCGGGCCGTTGACGCCGATGCTGAACTCGGAGCTGGGTTGCCGGATTCCGATTCAGCCGGGCAAAGGCTACTCCATCACAATGGCTCGCCCCGAAATCTGCCCCAAAATCCCGCTGATTCTTGAAGAGTGTCATGTTGCGATCACTCCTTTCGACGCCGGGTATCGGATCGGGAGTACGATGGAATTCGCCGGCTACAACAGCGAACTGAGCCGTCAGCGGCTGCAATACCTGCGAACCGGGGCGGCTCAGTATCTTGTGGAACCCACAGCCGAACCCGTTGAAGAAGAATGGTTCGGCTGGCGTCCGATGACGTGGGACGGCCTGCCGTATGTCGATCGCACGCCGCGGTACAACAATGTCTGGGTCGCGGCGGGCCACAACATGCTGGGCATTTCGATGGGCCCGGCCACCGGCGAACTGGTGACAGCCCTGGTTGTCGGTTCAAAGCCCGGCATTGATCCTCACCCGCTTCGAATCGGCCGGTAGCGGGTTGAATGTCAGCAACTGGAAAGCAATTTGTGGAAAACGTAACCGCCGCAGGGCGAAAGATCCGGCCGTATCCCACGCTCGGGGCCGGCAGCAAATCCGCTTCGGCGCCGCGTGGCCCGTGGGAGATCGCCGTCTGCGGCGACCTGACGGACCGCCAGTCGGACCTGCTGTCGCGCTTCATTGAAGTCCCGCCATCGTCATCCGGACTGGTCTACTTTGATTCGTGCGGCGGCAGCGTGTACACCGGCCTGGCGCTGGCGACACTGATCCGCAGCCGGCAACTGAAGGTCACCGCTGTGGTCGCGGGAGAATGCTCGTCTGCTGCCCTGTTGCCGTTTGCCGCCAGTGCCCGACGATACGTGACCGCGTTTTCGACGCTGTTGTTTCATCCCATGCGATGGCAGTCGGAAGAGGACGTTCGGCTGGAAGAGGCCACGGAATGGGCTCGGCACTTCAAACAGCTCGAAACTTCGCTGGACGGGCTGCTGGCCAGGATGTTTCCCATCGATGCGGCTAAACTGGCTCAATGGAATCGTCCGGGCCGGTTCATCAGCGGACCGGAAATCGCCGAAGCCGGGCTGGCCACGCTGTACGACCCGTTCGAAAACAGCGAGCCCTGGAAACTGCTCCGACCGTGACGATCTGCCGGTCGCTGCAGAATGATGAATTGAAAATCCTGACCACCACTTTCGGAGACAATCAGATGTCCAGACTCTCGGCAATCATGCTGCTGTTCAGTGTTTTCCTGATCGAGACCCCGTCGGCAGTCGCTCAGCCGGCGAAAGCAGATTCCGTCAAGCCGTCCCGCGTTTTGATGCTGACACAAAGTGCGGGGTTTCGACACGGGTCGGTGACACGACCGGCCGACAAGCTCGCTCCCGCAGAGATTTCCATGATCCAGTTGGGAAAACAGACCGGGCTGTATACGGTCGACTGCACTCAGGACGCCGCGGCCGATTTCACGAAGGAGAACCTGCAGAACTACGATATTGTGATGTTCTACACGACTTTGAATCTGCCAATCGCGGACAACGATCTGCAGTACTTTCTGAATGACTGGCTGAAGCAGAAGGGACACGGATTCATCGGCTTTCATTCGGCTTCCGACACATTTCACGATTATCAGCCGTACTGGGACATGGTCGGCGGCACATTTGACGGTCACCCCTGGGGCGCTGGCACCACGGTGACGATTTCCGTCCATGAACCGGATCATCCGACGATGAAACCCTTCGGCAGTGAGTTTCAGATTCGCGACGAAATTTACCAGTACAAGAACTGGCAGCCGGAAAAAGTGCGAGTCTTGATGAGCCTTGACATGTCGAAATGCGAGCCGTCGAAGCCGTACCACGTGCCTGTCGCGTGGGTGAAATCCTGGGGTGACGGGCGGGTGTACTACAACAACCTCGGCCACAACGAAACGACGTGGGCGGACCAGAGATTTCTGGATTCCGTGACGGCAGGCGTGAAATGGATTCGTGGCGACGTGGACGGCGAAAGCGCCCCGAATCCGGACGTTTCTGCGGCTCAGGAGGACTTGGCAAAACAGGCGGCCTCTGGCAACTGAAACACGGACAGATTGCCCGTCAACA
This sequence comes from Planctomycetaceae bacterium, assembly GCA_041398785.1. Taxonomy (NCBI): domain Bacteria; kingdom Pseudomonadati; phylum Planctomycetota; class Planctomycetia; order Planctomycetales; family Planctomycetaceae; species Planctomycetaceae bacterium. The sequence continues at coordinate 10,711 of JAWKUA010000028.1, forward strand.
CCCGGCAATTTGTTTCGCAGACTTGCCAAAACGCAGCCGGGATCGTCCAATGTTGGCGGGGAAAAAGTACTGGGTGGATGAAACAGGGCTGTTTCGTCGTCACGTAACTCGCTGCCGGTGAGTCCCGCCAAACCACGAACGGATGGCGGACCGCATCGCTCGCTGCGCGGCTGAGATTTCGTTCATGGAAAAAATCTTTCAGCTTGTTGATGTCTCGCACCCCACGTGGCTGCTGTACATCTCTTTGCTGGTCATTGCCGTGTACTTTCGATTTTCACGGCTGGTGACCGTGCGAAATTTCGACGTGCTGCTGCTGCTGCTGATTTCCACCACGCTGGTCATCGATGGGAAATGGCAGGCCTCCGCCGAATCCGGAGACAGCCGGCAAAGTTCCGCGAAAGAGCGCAGCGGCGACGACAATCGCGTTCCGGATGCCGACGAAGCCGCCGCAAGTTCCAGCTCGGATCCTTCAATCGCCGCGGCGGACGGCGACGCGAGCGTCAAGCCGGTCGATGAGAACGATGAAGACGATGAGACCACGGTGGCGGAATTGGCCGCCGACGAGTCTGATGATGCTGCTGTCGGCAATGATGCCGCTCCGAAGCACCGCTGGAGTTCCTTCGTCCTGCTGGCCTTTTCGATCATTCTGATCTGTCGGCTGACACTCGACGAGGCGCTGACACGACGCCCGCGACTCGAACAGAATCTCAACCAGGCCGGGCTGACGTTTCTTTGCGTGCCGTCGTTCATCATTCTGATGATCAGCGTGCTGCTACAGCCGCCGCCGGGAGCCAACGTGGCTGTCGCCAAGTCCGGACAGGCACTGCTGCATGCCCGCGAAGCCGGCGCGAATGACGTTCCTGGCGAAAGCGCCACCACGGGAGCCACGACGACGATGCTGGCTGCGGGAGCCACAGGCGTTGCGGAGATCTCCGAAAAAATCGCTTCCAAGACGGAGAGTCCGGCCGGGCAGCAGGGAGCCGTTGAGGTCTGGGTTGCTCGCGTTCTGGTCGTACTTGCCCATTCGCTGGTCATCATCGGGCTGATGTACATTGGCCGCAGACACTTCAGCAGCACTCAACTGGGCGTGTCCATGGTCTGCCTGTATCTGCTGCTGCCGTGTACCGCTTATCGTGTGCATGATTTCGAGCAGGTGCTTCCGGCGGCGTGCCTGACCTGGGCATTCGCCAGCTATCGACGGCCGGCGGTTGCGGGAGTCCTGCTCGGTCTGGCCTGCGGAACGCTGTTTTTTGCGGTCTTTTTGCTGCCGTTGTGGGCCGTCTTCTACGGACGAAAGGGCAGTGTCCGCTTCGGGCTGTCACTGGCGGGAGTCGCCGCCGCCGTGCTGATCACGTTCGCCCTGACGTCGTCGGACACCGATTCGTTTATGAACAAGGTGGTGACGTCCATCAACTGGACGGTCTTTCGAATTTTCGAAGATGCGATGCCGGCCACCGACAGCGCGATTGGTCAGGTCTTTCTGCGGATCACGCTGGCGTCGGTGTTTTTCGTGATGCTGACGGCGATGACTGTGATTCCCCGAAAACGCAACCTGGAAAACCTGCTCGCCAATTCCACGGCCCTGGTTGTCACCGCACAGTTGTGGTACCCGGAAGAAGTCGGCAGCTACGTGCTGTGGTACCTGCCGCTGCTGCTGCTGGTCATGTTTCGGCCAAGACTGGATCGCTTTGTTCCGCCGGAAATCAGCGAAGGCCACAAGTCGGTGCTGCCCGTCGACCAGACCGCCGCCGCAAAGTCGGGCGGCACGCTTCCCCGGATTACGCTGTTCAGCTAGCGAACAAACCCGGCGCAGATGTTTCGGCACATGCGCTGCAACGCATCAGGTTGTGTCGTTGTTTTCCGGTCGGCCCTCGACGTAGAACCAGTTGTGGATCGGCTTCAGGATTTCCCGGACGTCCGCCAGCAGAGTCTGATCGATCGGTGTTTCCGCCCAGTCGACCCATTGAGCGACTCGTTCAGGGTTTGCAGAACCGGTCACGCACGTTGTGAAATCCGGATTGGCAATGGAAAACTGCAGCGCCAGTTGTGCCAGATCCACTCCGGCGGCAGCGCAGTGGTCGGACGCCCGCTTTGCGACGGCACGTACTTCATCAGTCGCCTTGTGCCACACCGGCAGCGTCGCACTTGTCAGCAGTCGTGCGGAAAACGGAGCGGCGTTCATGATTCCGACGCCCTTCTCGCGGCAAATCGGCACCAGTTCCAGCGCCATGTCATTCTGCAGCGTGTAATGGTTGTAAGTCAGCAGCACATCAATGTCTGCGTTGTCCAGAATGTACCGGAACATCTTCATGGGGTACCCGCTGACACCTACATATCGAACTTTTCCGAGTTGAACCTGTTTCCTGAGCGCCGGCAGAGTCTCCTCCACGATCTGTGACATCTCGACGAATTCCAGGTCGTGGCACAGCACGATATCGAGATATTCAACCTTCATTCTTTCAAGGGAAATGTCGACGCTTTCCGCGACTCGCCGAGCACTGAAGTCGAAGTGTTGCGGCGCGTAGCGACCCAGCTTGGTCCCGAGGTAATAGCTGTCACGATTCAGATCGGGCAGAACCTGTCCCAGCATCACTTCGCTCATACCGCGGCCATAATACGGCGACGTATCGATGAAGTTCATGCCGCGGTCGATCGCCACCTGGACGGCTCTCAACGCTTCGCCGATATCCACGCTTCGAAACTCCGCGCCCAGCGAAGAGGCTCCGAAGGACAGTGCCGTCAGGTCCATGTCGGTCCTGCCAAGCCGCCGCTTTTCCATCTTGAAATTACTTTCGAATGTCGGTGGAAGCCCCGGTGCGCGACTCGCCGCGCGAGGCACCAGGAAGAGTTGGCGAAATGATCCCGGTGTGACTTCAGAAGTTCAAGCCGGCAGAATCGACGACGATGCGAACTGATTCAAAGCAGCGGACGTTGCAACCGCCCCGTCGCTGTATTCGCATTGACGGCCGCCTCGCGGTGAGACGGGTCCGCGCGGACACTGGTTGCGAACGGGGTGCTTCCCCGATAGCCTTGCCGCCTCTGCGGGCGGCACATCGACCTGGCAGTGATATCGACGAATTCCTTCCGGAGCACACCTTTCATGTCTACGGGCGAGAACCGGGTCGAACATGACCGCGTGGTGATTAACGAGGCTCGACAGCGGGGCCCGCTGGCAACTCTGGCAGCGTTCACGAAACTGTCAGGGCCCGGCTGGCTGCAGGGAGCCATCACGCTGGGCGGCGGTTCGCTGGGCGGCAGCCTGTATCTGGGAGTTCTGCTTGGCTACGGAACAATGTGGCTGCAGCCGGTCGCCATGATTCTGGGCATCGTCATGCTGGCCGCGATTTCCTACGTCACGCTGTCGACCGGTCGGCGTCCGTTCGAAGCCATCAACCGTGAAATCAATCCGGTGCTAGGCTGGTCCTGGCTGATTGCCACGATGATGGCCAACATGGTCTGGTGCATGCCGCAGTTTTCGCTGGGCACGGGAGCCTTCACGCAGAATCTGTTTCCCGGAATGGCGGACTGGAGTGCGATCCTGATTCTGTTTGTCTGCGCAAGCGTGGTGATCTGGTCCTACAACAGCGGAAGCCGCGGTGTCCGGATCTTTGAAATGCTGTTGAAGATCATGGTCGCGGTGGTGGTGATTTCGTTCTTCGCGGTCGTGCTCAGAATGACGTTCAGCGAACAGGGTCTGCCGTGGGGCGAAATCCTTGCCGGCTTCATTCCCAACAGCAACTTTACTGACGTGTCGTCACGTCTGTCGGCGGACATCGAAGCCACTGGCGCGTTCAGTGAATTCTGGCGCGGGCAGGTTCTGGATCCGCAGTGGAAGACGATGATCACGGCCACTGCGACGGCGGTCGGCATCAACATGACGTTTCTGATGCCGTACTCGCTGATTCGCAAGGGCTGGGACCGTGACTTCCGGGGGCTGGCAATCTTCGACCTTGCCACGGGGCTGTTTGTACCTTACCTGCTGGCGACAAGCTGTGTCGTGATCGCTGCGGCGTCCCAGTTTCACGGGATTCCGGAAGCCGGATTCCTGCCATCGTCGGCGGAGGTGCCCGTTTCGGCGGGAATTCGCGCCGGTGTCAACAAGCTGCTGGATGCGCGGCTGGCCAGTGAATGGGGCGACGAGTTTGCCGCAAAGTTCGGCAGGGATGGTGAACGATCAGAAGCCCAGGCCGCTGCTCTGGCGGAAGCCCGGGAGAACCTGCCCCAGGCGGACGTTCGCATGGCGGCGATTCTTGTGCAGCGCGACAATCAGCAGTTGGCCGCATCCCTGGAAAAACTCAGCGGCCGGACGACAGCGCACGTTATCTTTGGTGTCGGCGTCCTGGCGATGGCGATTTCAACAATCATCATCCTGATGCTGATCAACGGCTTCGCGCTGTGTGAACTGCTGGGGCATGACGCCGACAGCAATACGTTTCGGATCGGCTGCCTGCTGGCGGGGCTGAGCGGTGCTCTGGGTTCCCGTTTCCTGTGGACAACGGGTGCGAAGGCGTGGCTGGTCGTGCCGACGTCCATGTTTGGAGCCGTGTTGCTGCCGATCGCGTATATCACCTTCTTCTTCATGATGAACTCAAAGAAGCTGCTGGGCCAACATATGCCGACGGGTATCACTCGCGTGAAATGGAATGTGCTGATGTTGCTGGCGCTGTGCTATGCCGGCACGGTCTGTACGGCGTCGATCTATCAGACCGGTTCGACGGGCCGGATGGTCGGCTTTGGAGGGCTTGCGGCGATCGTCGTTCTGGCGCTTGTTGTGCAGACGAAACGCGGAACTGCCGGCGACCCTGACGCTTCTGTCGAATCTGACGCCGCCTGAATTTTCTGCTCAGTTGTCACAATCCGTTGACGACGGGAAATGCCGTATTCGCAATTGATGTGTCGACGATAGAGATGGAGGAACGATCACACCCTGATCCGTTCCGGCTTCAACATTCGGTCCGAACACCGTTGCCAGGACTTGCTCCCAAAACGGTTTCACCGTCGCCGTCATCGTTCAACCCCCTCTGAACGGTGACGGCGATTTTTGTGCGCGGAATGCTATGGCTCGGCGGAAACAACCCGGAGCGGGAAGTCGATTCAGCGGCGGCGGCTATCAGGATCCGGCCACCTGGCTGACCGGATTTCTGTCGTATCTCGACGCGGAATGCGGGATGTCGCCGAATACCGTGGATGCCTACCGTCGGGACCTGACAAAATTCTTCGCCTGGAATCAAAAACACGCCCGTGCGACGGTCCAGCAGATCGATGTCGGCACGTTGACAGCGTTTCTGGAATTTCTGCAGAAAGGCGACCTGGCAGCCAGCAGCATTGCTCGCAACCTGGTGGCAATTCGGATGTTCTTTCGCTTTCTGATGCTGGAAGGCGTCGTCGCGGAAAGCACGGTCGACCTGATCAGCTCACCGAAACTGTGGCAGCGGCTTCCGCGCGTCTTGAGCCCGGAAATGGTGGATCAACTGCTGCAGGCTCCTGTCGGTTCCGTTGACCGCTACGCCCGGCGCGACCGGGCGATCCTGGCGGTGATGTACGCCACGGGCTGTCGAGTTTCGGAGGTCACCGGAATGAAGCTGGCCGACGTCAATCTGAATGACGGCTACGCACGCTGCACCGGCAAGGGCGACAAGCAGCGGATGGTGTCGCTGACGCCGATGGCCATCGAAGCGATTACGAACTGGCTGAATCTGGAACGCCCCGACATGGCGGCCAATGCCGCGGACGACGCCGGCTGGCTGTTCGTCACGCGCAGCGGCCGCCGGATGAACCGTGAAACCGTGTGGCAACTGATGCAGCGTTACGCTCAGCGAGCCGGCTGCGGTTCGGAAGTCAGCCCGCACACACTTCGTCACAGTTTCGCCACTCATCTGCTTGCCGGTGGAGCCGATATCCGAGCCCTGCAGGAAATGCTCGGGCATGCCAGCATTCGAACTACGCAGATCTACACGCACGTTGATCACACGCGACTGAAGTCGGTGCATTCGCAGTGTCATCCGCGCGGATGACGCGTCGGCCGTGCGTGCAGAGCAAGCTCGCTGGACTGTGGATCGCTTCAACCGGCTTCCGCAGCTTCTTTCATTTTGCTCAGGCCGATTCGCGCCACGAATGACGGGTCAAGCTGCCACAGGTCGTCCCGGAAGAGTTCCAGCGACAGAAAACCGGCGTAACCGATTTCGCGCAGCAGGTCACAATAGCGCTTCAGGTCAATCGATCCGTCGCCGGGGAAGACGCGGTCAGGGTCGCGCTGCAGGTGAGCGGGCTTTGCCGCCGGCGCATCGTTGAAGTGGGAAACTGCGATCTGGTCGGGTTTCAGCCGGCCGATGGATTCCGGCCCGCCTTCGCCGACAAAGCAGTGAAACGGGTCCAGCACGAGGCAGGCATCGGGGTGACCGGATCCTTCCAGGATTTCGATCGCATCATCGATCGTCTTGATGTCGTCGACGAATCCCAGGTACTCGAACGCCGGGCGGACGCCGAACTGTCGTCCCAGTTCCAGCAACTCGTGGTAGTGTCGTTTGCCGAGTTCGCGATCCGCCTGACCGGCGGGCGGCCCTGCCACGGCGTGCGGAGCTCCCACAGCCGCCGTCTGTTCCAGGCGGCGTTTCGCCTCATCCATTGCCGCGGTGTGTTCAGGACCTTCAGGCTGGAACCAGCCCTTCAGATAGATCGTGGTCGGAACCTGCAGCCCGTGATCGTCAAGGCACTGCCGAATCTCCGCTAGTGAGCCGCCGGCCTGCAGGTGAGCATCGATGTCGTCGTGCCACAATTCGATCGCTTCATATCCGGCTTCGGCGGCGACGGCAATCTGCTTCAGAATCGGTGTGGTCTTGATCGTGCTGGCATTCAGGCTGTACCGAAACCCGGACATGGCATTCCTCTCGATTGCTTGCGGTGCGAAAGTTGTTCGCGGAGCATAAACGGAATCGGGCACGGAATCCCGTCGCCCTGACCCTCGTGACCTGGTTTGAACAAATCCCAATTCTCGAACATTGAGACCGAAACCATGAGCGCGTTTCTGAATCGCAGTGCGGTGTTGTGTGTCGTCTGTTCAGCACTGTGCCTTGACACGGTCGCTCGCGCCGAGGAACCGAGTGTCTGGAAGAAGCACACGCTTTTCGAAGGTGAAGCGTGCTTGACCGCCGTGGCAGCAGACTTCAACAACGACGGGACACCGGACGTCATTGCGGACACGGGAAGCGGCACGCTGCGGATGTTTGCCGGCCCTGACTGGAAGCAAACCGTGCTCGACGACGACCACGCGGGAAGCTACATCCACAGCGAAGCCTGGGACATCGACGGTGACGGCGACGCGGACTATGTAGGTGCTCGCTACGAACCGGGCCTGATCATGTGGTATGAACAGCCGGACGATCCTGCAACCGGCAAGTGGATGCGACGACTGGTCGACGATCAGGTCAATGGAATTCACGGTCTGATCCGGGGCGACGTCGATCGCGACGGGCGAATCGATCTGCTGGCCACCAGTGCTCAGCCGATGCCGCCGTTTCCGAATTCACTGGCGTGGATTTCTCCGCCGCGAAATGTCCGGTCCGGCGATCCGTGGCAGCGGCATATCTTTGCCGAACAGGATGCTCCGGGACTGACTCACTATCTTGGTTTCGGCGACATCAACGGCGACGGTCGGCCGGATGCCGCAACGGGAGCCAAGGGAGGGCCGACGGATACCTCGGGCAAAGGTGAGTGGTTCGCGTGGTGGGAAGCAGGAAAGGACCCCGCCGCGCCATGGACGAAACACGCGCTTCCCGGACCGCATCCGGGAGCGACCAACATCCATCCCGCGGATGTCAACGGCGACGGCAAGATGGATCTGGTCGCTTCTCGCGGGCACGGTGTCGGAGTCATCTGGTTTGAAGGTCCGGACTGGACGGTGCATTCCATCGACGATGAGATTCAGGAACCACATTGTCTGGTTGTCCGCGATCTGGACGGCGACGGCGACAGCGACGCCGCGACGTGCGCCTATGGCAGCGAGTTGTGTGCGTGGTATGAAAACGACGGGAAGGGCGGCTTTCTGCGTCACATCGTTGGCGAAAACCAGCAGGCGTACGACATCCGAGCGGTGGACCTGGATAACGACGGTGACCCCGATCTTCTGGTTGCCGGTCGAGCGAGCAATAACGTCGTCTGGTACGAGAACCCGGCAGTGTCAAAAGCGGATTGAAACTGTGGTCATCAATCGGCAGCACAACGGCAACCGAGGAAGATCGCAGCGTGCGTCGACGATTTGCATCCGGTCTCTTCGGGGCCGGTGTTTGCTTACCTGCCGGACACCGTCGCATTCCGCATCGGAACCGCGTGCGGTCGAGCTATTCGCTGCCGGCCTTCGTCACGCGGCGAATCCAGGTTGTCATTGCGTCCAGAGCAGACGCGGAGATTGTCTCTTCGATCTCGGCATATTCCCCGGGAGCTCCTGTGACGGCCGTTTGAAACATGTGATTCAGCCCGGGCAGTTCCACAACTTCCACATCCGTGTTTCCGGCGTCCGTCAGCACCTGCCTGATTGCCGGCAGATTGAGTTTGGGATCGACCTGCGTGTCCTTCTCGCCGTTCAGCGCCAGTACCGGGCACTTCACCTGTTTCAGGACAGGCGCCGGTTCGTGTTTCAGGAAGAACCGGAACCACGGTGTTCGCAGTCTTGCAATGCCAACCCGGACCGTTGCCGTCAGTTCCTCCCGGCCGGCATCTTCGTCCGGAAGTGCAGTGCGAAGTTCTTCAGTGACTCTGGCGACCAGTGCGTCGTCGGTCTCCTGATCGTTGTCGGACAACACCGCCCGGACCATTGCCGTCTGGACGGCTTTCTGCGCTCGCAGCGTTTTTTCGTCGGTGATGCCTGCCGCTTTCAGAATCAACTGGCCCTGCGACAGCAGAATCTGTTCTCCGTTGACCCCTGTTCCCGCCAGCAGCACGATGAACGCCACGTCGGGGCGCTGCGCGGCAACCATCGGAGCCACAATGCCTCCTTCGCTGTGCCCGATCAGTCCGATTTCCGACTTGTCGATTCGCGCCTGCTGTTGCAGAAAGTCGACGGCGGCGATCGCGTCCCGAGCGAAGTCTTCACTGGTGGCCGAAGCGAAGTTTCCGGTCGATCGGCCAACACCGCGATCATCGCATCGCAGAACCGCGATGCCGTGGCGAGCAAGATGATCGGCAATCACCAGGAACGGCTTGTGGCCGGCGATCGATTCGTCGCGATCCTGCGGACCGGAGCCGGAAATCATCACCACCGCCGGCACCTGGCCAGCTTGCTTCGGGATCGTCAGAGTTCCCGCAATCCGGACGGAGTCTGCCGTGTTCTCAATCACGACGTCTTCCACATCGTACGGAAACGGTGCCGCCGGAGTCTGTGGACGGCGCGGTGCCGGGGCGTCTGTCGGGATCGGCAACTCGGTGCGTGACAGCGTGAGGTCCAGAGGAATTCCGGCCTGAGTGAATGTCCCGTCGACCTGCTTTCCGTCATCCGACAGCGTGCCAGTAAAGGATGCCTTCAGCATTGGAACCGAGATTGTCCAGGTGTTGCCGCTGACCGTTCGCGACGCTTTGAAGCCGCCGGCCTTTTGAGTCACGCTGTCCAGAAACACGGATTCGGACTCCGCGTCGGTGCCGTAAACTCGAAAGCGAAGCGTCAGCCTCTGCAGCAGCGTGTTCAGATCCCCTGCCCAGACTTCGTCAGGAGCATCGACGGGCGGCGCGTCCAGCTTTCGAAGCTGCAGGTCAAATTCCGCGCCGCGCTGCTTCCATTTTCCGTTGACGACGTTGCCGTCATCCGTTCGCTGACCGGCGTATGTCGCTCGGGTCAGGTTCAGGTCGAACTCCAGCGAAGTGCCCGTCAGGTCGAAGCGATCCAGCACAAATGCCTGCCGGCCTTCATCAAGACTGACAAGCCGGTGCGACACGCTGCCGTCGTCGGCTTTGACCGGTTCGATCAAGAAACGAAACACTCGCGGACCAACGTCCATCGTTCCGTACCAGACGGGTGATGGTTTTTCGGCAGCATCGCTTTTCGTCTCATCAGCACAAATGAGACACGGTCCCAGCAGCCTTGATGACAGCAGCAGGGTTGTGCAGATCAGAACAGTGTGCCGCATGGGTTGGTCTCCCGGATTTAAGGAAGCATTCGAAGCGTGATCCACCGGCGCAGGGACTCGGTCGCGACGGCACAATCGACATCCGTCGTCCGACAGGATTTTACTCGGCCAGCCGGTGGATTGTGTTGTGGATCACCCGTTCGAACATCCTGCCATCCGGTGTCTTCAGTCGACAACGAATTTCCATGCACCAGGTGGAAGCCAGTTCGGGGATCGTCAGCGTGATTTCGCGCCCGTCGCTGGAAAGATTCGCCGCGGCGACTTCCAAAGCGTGTTCGTCGTAGTGGTCCGATCCATAGTTAGCCGTTCGCTTTAGTGACCAGACTTTGACTGAATACGCGGACGCATCGCACGCGGAACTGCGGTCCACGGGTTCTGTCAGACCGATCGTGATCTTCCCGCGGCTCGCCTTCAGTTGTACCGGCAGATACGACGGCTTTCCGGTGTATCGCAGCCGGTAGAAGCCGCCTTCCTGAGCCTGTTGATTGGACGCCCAGGCAAACAGGCCGCAAACGTACAACTGTCCGTCGTTCGGGTGAAAGCGTCCTCGCATGATGCCGGTGGGAAACTGCGGTATCGGCAATTCGCACATGCCGCCCTGCATTTGTCCGCCGATGTTTTCGTGCGGAACCACATAGACCCTGCCGTAGCCGTACGACAGATTCAGCAGGCTTCCGTTCAGCGGCCCCCATTGGTCGCTGTCGACCCACAGCAGTTCGGCCGGCGAACGATCGAATGCATTCGTGATCCAGCACAGCGGCTGTTCCATCGCGTCGTCGGAATCATCGGTGACGTCGTGATAGCCGAACATGTTTCCGTAAAAGCCGCCTTCGTGAACCCAGTTGATGCGGTTCTTGGGATTCCAGTGGCCTTCCTGGTCAGTGACGATGAACGTACCGTCCGGGTTCAGGCAGACTCCGTTCGCGGCGCGGAAACCGTTGGCGATGATTTCCGTCCGGGAACCATCCGACGGAATTCTCAGCAGCGTTCCGTGATGCGGCACCAGCGCCGTTAACGCGTGGCGAGCGGATTTGGCATAGTAGAAGTTGCCGATCGTGTCCTGCTGCAGCCCCATCGCAAACTCATGGAAGTGTTCCGTGACCTGGTGATCGTTATTGAAGCATTCGTAGAAGTCGGTTTCGCCGTCCTGATTCCGATCGCGAAGAATGACCAGTTGATCGCGGCACGTCACATAGACTTCTCCGGCGATGACCTTGATACCCAGCGGCTGGAACAGTCCGGATGCAATGCGCTGCCACGTCAGAGCCCTCGACGAGGCGTCGCCGGGTCTGAGTGATTTCAGACCGCTGACCAGCCACACGTCGCCGTCCCAACTGCAGACCGCGGCGCGATCACCGTCGGTGAAGAAATCGTGACCACCGAACCGCAGCCGGGCAAACCACGGGTTATTGACCGGAGCCGTTAGTGCGTCGACGGCGAACGGTCCTGAATCGTCGCCGAGAATCGCAGTTGTCGTCAGAACCTCCGGCCAGCGTTTCCGCGCCGGATGTCGGACCAGCGCCGACAGGTCGCGGTGCTGGATGCGATCCTTCACTTTCGTCGCGAGTCCGGACAGTTCGTCGTCCGTCATTTGTTCATCGACGCGAACGGCCCAGACCACCATGTTGTCGGCCGCATTCGACGTTGAAAACTGCCCGCAAAGCCGGCCGCCAACCTTAACCAGACTGCACCTGTCCGCGGCACCGACAATTCCGGCCAGCACAGTCGCCTGCGGTGTTCGCTGCCTTCCCACCACCAGACTGGCATCATGGCCGTGGCCGGAGTCGTCGGCGACAATGTCCCGGCCTTCATGAGTCAGCATCCAGTGGCCGTCGGCTTTCGCCATGACACCGCGATCATTGCGCCAGACACGGATTTCGTCATCGGACAACGCCCGCTGCCAGAACGCGACCTGCTGAATCTCTCCGCGAAACGGCGACGGGTTCGGGAAGTCGTCCGACGTGAACCCGATTTTCGCGACGGATTGCTGCAGTTCGCTCTTCGGCCTCAGCACGCCGCCGTTCGAACTGCGTCCGTCGATCGCAAATTCCGCTTCGCCGCTGGAGTGCCGCCACGTCAGCACGACGTCGTGCCAGTTGCCGTCGTCGACCTGGTCGTCCGACCCGACGACTCCCACCCAGCCGATGTCGTAGCACAGAAAACCGTCTCGCACGAAAAACGATTTCCCGTCGGGCGTCCACGGACCATCCGGCTTTGCCTGGCAGAAGATCGTGCCGCCTTCGCGAGTTCTGATGCGAGCCGCCACGGTAAAGTCACGGCTGGAAAAATCGAACCTGCCGCCCGTCGGAATGACCAGATGCTGCTGGCCTTCGAACTGCGACACAGAAACCTGCCGTTCCGTTCTTGCGGCCGGCCTGATCACAGCCACGTCGTTGCTGAGCCGCGTGAATTCCGCGTCATCACCGCCGGACGTTGCGATTGAAGTCGTCAGCGTTGCATCCGCGGCACCGAGCGTCATCGTGCGCGTGAAGACCGGCAGCGATTCCTCATCGAACAACACGTCCAGCGTTCCGGCAAGTTCCAGAACGTCCGTATCACCGACGGAATACTCCACGACGTTGTCGTCGCCGACGGCATGCAGCCCGCGATACTTCGCCCACTCTCGCGGCAACGGGCCGTAACGCCGATTGTCCCGCCCGACGACGCGAGCGTTGTCTTCGAAATCTGTCGTCCCCGGTCTCGTCCAGCCTGGCCCGGTGGGATTCTCGAACTGCAGGTCGCCAACGATTCGCGGGTGAGCTGAGTGGCGTCCGTCGAAGTGAATGCCCTCCCAGTTGACGAAACCGGCCGCCGTGGAATTCGGGTCGCGAACCCACGCGGCAGCGAATCGCAGTGTGTCGTGATCAAAGATCGCCCAGCGGTTTCCCTTTGCGATGCCGCCGGGTCCGGGATCCAGTCGAGTGGCGATTCCCTTGTAGGCGAAGTTGTGCCCGTCGCTGCCGATTTCGAACGTGTTGATCATCGACGGGCCGTAGTTCATGTCGGCCCACGGAGCGTACTCGCGAGCTTCCGGACCGAATGTGTCTCCCGGCGGCAGTTCGTTCAGATAGTGTGCCGTGATTTCGAAATACTGCGACGGATTCGTGCTCCGCAGATAGCTTTCGCGGATGTAATGGATCACGTCGTACTTCTGCGTCGGCACCATCCACATCTGCGGCACCATGAATCCGAACCCGTGAGTCAGCGTGCGATACATCGAAAACGGATCACCGCCGTTTTTGAATTTCCCGTCCGCGAACCGCAGCGCCGTGGGAAGTGAACCGGGACGCTGGTGATCGCCGTGGCAGTTGATGCACAGCCGGTTGTAGATCGCGGCACCGCGTTCGAATGCTTCGGCGTCGAGTTCCCGGATCAGCCCGGCGTGATCGACGTGCGATTCATATTCGGGCAGTGTCAGAGCAATCAGTCCCGGAGGCGGCTGCAGACGCACAGCCGCGGACAGCCCGCCGTCACGAACTTCCAGCAGATAGCAGACCAGATCCAGAAACTGCTGCTTCGACCCAAGCTGATTGGCGATCCCGGCCGGCATGATCGAAAGCCTTCCCGGAATGACTTCGTCAATCGTGTCGGCGGAAAACGTGACCGGCTCACCGTTCCGATCGGGATCACGCAGAATGACGCTGTCACCATCGCGGCTGACCAGCAGTCCCGTGTGAGTCCTGCCGTCGGACGTCACCACCGCAACCGTTTCGAAGCCTTTGCGAACGTCGGCGGACGGCTTCAGGATCGACGTCACAACGTATTCGTCGGTCGCCGTTTTTTGTTCGCTGAGTTTCGTGAGATCCGGCCCGAGCGAGTTGCTGCTGCCGTCGACCGCATGACACTTCACGCAGCCGATATGAACCTGATGGAACAGAATCGCTCCGCGCTTCGCATCGCCGGACTCGCGAGCTGCAGCCGCGATCGCGCTCGGCTGTTCGTCCAGCAGACTCTGTTCCAGCGTCTGTGCAAAACCGTTGACGGACAGGATTACGACGAAAAAGAAAACAGGTACACGCATGTCGGAAGACTTCCAGCGGCATTCGAACTCGGAATCGGAACGCTCCAACTCTATCCATTTCGCCAGGCATCATCCAGAAGTCGCCAGAAGAGCGCGCGAATGATCGTGGCTGCCTGATTCACCGGCCGTTGCCGTTCCGGAACCCACCGTCGCGCGAGGACTCAGCCCGCGAAAGTCGCGGGACGCGGCGTTAGCGCGCACCGTGTTGACGCAGCAGAGCGGCGACCAGAGTGTGGCCGCGTCGGGTGGCCCATGCCAGGGCTGTGGCCCAGGGCGGGTCGTCGGCCAGGTTCACCGGCGCGCCACGCTGCAGCAGGAAACGCGTCATTTCCAACTGGCCGAATTTCGCCGCCCAGCCGAGCGGCGTTGAACACAGGTGATCGTCGCGCGCCTGCAGATCGGCTCCGTGGTCCAGAAACTGGGCGGCTCTGTCGACGTCGCCCTTTCCGGCAAGTTCGTGCAGCGGCGTGATTTCCAGCCAGTCGCGGCTGTTGGGATTCATGCCGTGGCGGAACAGCAGTTCGTTCAGTTCGCGAGTCTTCGCGCACACAAGCCAGCTCGGGAACGTGACTCGCCGCGGCAGATCCGGGTGATAGCGCAGCATCAGTCGAACGAACAGCTCGTGCCCCTGGCCGGCCGCGTTGGCCAGAGCATCCGGATCGTCGGCCAGTTGCGGGTTGGCGTCGAACACAGCCGCCGCCGTTCGCAGGTCGTTGTCATAGGCCAGCAAATCCACGGACCGCGCTGCTCCGTGAGAACACAGCAATTCCAGCATCCGCTCGTCGCCGCTGGAGATCACTCGGCTGAGTGCATCGGCGGAACTTTCGACGGCGGCGTTCGGGTTTGCTCCGCGCTCCAGCAGAAGTTTGACGATTTCAAAGTGACCATTGGCAGCGGCCGAATACAGCGCATGTCCGTTCGGTGCGATACCTTCTTCCGGCAGATTCGGATCAGCCCCGCGATCCAGCAGCAGCCTGACGATGTCGAAATGCCCAGCCGCCGCCGCGTTGCGAATCGGCGTGCCGGAACACGGATAGTACGAAACGTAGTCCCCGGCACGATTGGCCAGCGACGGGTCGCGGTTGAGAATCGCCGTCACGCGAGCGTGATCGCCGATGTGCGCGGCGGTGCAGAGATCGCAGTCGGCACCTTTTGACAACAGATGGTCCAGCACTTCGCGGGCCGTTGTCGGATGATCCTGCGGAACTTCGCGCCAGCCGCGAAACTGATAGTCGCCGTTCGTGAGTTGAATCGGCCTGGCTCCGTCGATCCGCCGGGCGTTGATGTCGGCTCCCCGCGACAACAGGTCGTCAATGACATCAATCCGGCGAGTCATCACCGCCCAGTGCAAAGGCTGGTTTCCGTTGGCATCTGCGGCGTGCAGAAGTTCGGGCCTTGAAGTCAGCAGCGACTTCACTGTCGCGGGATCGCCGTTCCGAATTACGTCGGCGATGGATTCGCCGCCCGCTGAGACGCCGTGGAGTTCACTGAGCTTCTTCTGCAGCAGTCGCTGCATCGCATCGTAGCCGCGATCCCGCGCAATGTCGGTCAGGCTGTCGCTGAACACCGGGTTCACAGGGTTCGGATCGTGTTCCAGCAGAAACTCGGCAATGTCAAGCCGGTTCTCACGCACCGCGAAGTAGATCGGCTTGCGATACTGAAACTGGCAGCGGGCAAGAGACGGATCCTTCCGGAACAGTCGCTGTACCGTCGGCAGATCTCCGGCGACGCACGCACAGAACAGCGCCCAGACGTCGGTACCGGTGCCCGTCGACCACTCCAGCGGCGAATCGCATTTCAATCCGTCCGGTTGATACACTGAGCCGCCTTTCAGAATCCGCCGGCAGTCCGGCAATCATCGTAGTGACTTGTCCGCACACGTCCGTGCAGTATGGCTTCGGTCGACGCCGGGCAGCAACGGAACCGACCAGCCGTGACGCACATTGTTCGAACCGGGCTTGAAGCGTGTGTCGCATCACCACCCGCCGCCATGACCGGAGCGAGGCTGGGACTGCTGATGAATCAGGCGTCGGTCGACCGCGACTTTCGCTACGCCTGTGATGTGCAGCGAGCGATTCCCCGGCAGCTTCGGGCTCTGTTTTCGCCGCAGCACGGATTGTGGGGGGAACAACAGGCGAACATGATTGAATCGCCGGATACCGAATACAAACCGCTGGGGCTGCCGGTGCATAGCCTGTATTCGGAAACTCGCCGTCCCGCCGCCGAAATTCTGGACGGCATCGACTGCCTGCTGATCGATCTGCAGGACGTGGGCGCGCGAGTCTACACGTTTGTCTGGACGATGCTGGAATGTCTGCACGCCTGCGCGGACAACGATGTGGCGGTCGTCGTGCTGGATCGTCCGAATCCGCTCGGCGGCGAAATCGCGGAAGGTCCGATGCTGCAGAACGAATTCCGCAGCTTTGTCGGAAACAGTGAGATTCCGCTGCGGCACGGTCTGACCATCGGTGAGCTTGCTCGACTGTTCAACGCCGAACATCAGATCAACGCCGATCTGACCGTGGTTCCGATGACCGGCTGGCGACGAGCGATGCTGTTCCCGGACACCGGGCTTCCCTGGGTTCCGCCGTCACCGAACATGCCGCACTGGAAAACCACCGTGCTGTACCCTGGTCAGGTGCTGCTGGAAGGCACGAATCTGTCGGAAGGCCGCGGCACGACTCTGCCGTTTGAAGTCGTCGGAGCACCCTGGCTGGAACCGGAAACGTTTCAGCGGCTGATCGGCGAATGGCAGCATCCGGGAATTCGACTGCAGCCGATCCGGTTTCAGCCGACATTCGACAAATGGTCGCACACAACGTGCGCGGGCGTGCTGATTCACGTGGTCGATCCGCCGGCTGTTCGATCAGTCCGACTGACGGTATCGATGATCGCCGCCGCCAGGCTGCAGGCTCCCGAAGAATTCCGCTGGCTGGCTCCCGGCTACGAATACGAATTCGAAAAGCCGCCGATCGATATTCTGTTCGGCAATGACCGCCTGCGGAGTCGGCTGGCGATTGACGAACCGCTGACGACGGAAGAACTGGACGAACTGCTGTCGCTCGACGCCACGCGGTGGCGCGAACTCATTGCCCCGTACCTGCTGTACCAATGAGTCGCCGCGCCGACGGGCGCAGTTCGATCACCCCGCGCGACTCGCTTGCTGCGTGCGGTTTGCGCGGCCGGCCCTCTCCCCGATTTTTCTGCTGGACGCAGAAAAATCTCCCTCTCCCGTTGCGCAGGCGAGGGAACAATGCTGGCGCCCGCAGCCAAACTGACCGGCATCGAGGTTAAACGAGCTGTGTCTTCCCGCACAGGAATGCTTCATGGCGTTGCCTCATGGGCCACGTAAATACGCGCACTCGCTGCGAAGGGACTGCCGCAATGCGAGTCGCTGTCGGGACCCCGCGGGAATTTTCTTCGCGGCAGCCAGTCGCTATCCTTCCGCGTCACTGACCGCGAACAAGGAATGCAAGTTTTGGCTGAGAAACGCGACTTCGATGAGTTCCTGGAAAAGTTCCGCCGCCACCATGATGTGATGGTTGAGGAACTGCACAAGGTCATCATCGGGCAGGACGACGTCATCGATCAGATCCTGGCGGCGATTTTTACCGGCGGCCACTGCCTGCTGATCGGAGTTCCGGGGCTGGCGAAAACACTCATCGTCAGCACGATCGCCAAGCTGCTGGATGTCGAATTCCGCCGCATTCAGTTTACTCCTGACCTGATGCCGTCAGACATCACCGGCACGAATGTGATGGAAGAAAACGAACAGGGCCGCCGGGAATTCCGGTTCGTCGAAGGGCCGGTGTTCACAAACGTGCTGCTGGCCGACGAAATCAACCGCACGCCGCCGAAAACTCAGGCGGCGCTGCTGCAGTCGATGCAGGAACACGAAGTCACCGTCGGTCAGAAAACCTACAACCTGCCGGAACCGTTTTTTGTCATCGCGACACAGAACCCGATTGAACAGGAAGGAACGTATCCGCTGCCGGAAGCTCAGCTCGACCGATTCATGTTCAACGTCGTGGTCGATTATCCGACACTGGACGAAGAGGAACGCATTCTGGAAGCGACGACGTCCGGCGAGAAAGTCGATGTGCGCAAGGTGCTGTCGGCTCGCTCGATCCTGTATCTGCAAAAACAGATTTCACAGATCGTGGCGTCCCCGCTGATCATCAGCTACGTGGCGCGGCTGGTGCGAGCAACGCGGCCCGCTGATGCGGCGGCACCGGACTTCGTGAAAAAGCTCGTCGACTGGGGCGCCGGGCCGCGAGCGGGCCAGTACCTGATTGCCGGGGCCAAGGCGGCCGCGGCGATGGATGGTCGTCCGAACATCTCAATTGCCGATGTCCGCAAAGTGGCTGTGCCCGTGCTGCGGCACCGCGTGTCCACCAATTTTCAGGCGCAGGCCGAAGGCATGGCTCCGGAGAACATCATCACAAAGCTGATTGAAACCGTCCCGGAACCGAACATCCCCAAGTACGAGGAGCACTGACGCTCCGCCGCGGAAATGCACACGATGGGACTTCGAAACCTGCTGACAAAAGACATCAGTTTCTCGTCCGCGGTCCTGCACTGGAATGAACCGCCGCTGTTTCGAATACGGCTGCGAAACGATCTGGTGATTCGCCTGGCCATCATCGCGGGCCTCTGGCTGGCGTCGACAGGTGTGTTCCTGCTGCTGTTTGCAATCAACGTCAACCCGCCCGGACCGGGGACAGCATTCGGCCTGGGCCTGATCGGGCTCGGCGTCGGATACCTGGTCCTGTTCGCGCGCAGAAAACACGTTTCCGGAAACTGCCGGATTTACAGCGACCGGCTGCACTGGGGAAGCATGTCGGCCGGACTGCTGACTTTTCAGTTCAATGTTGCTGACTTCGAATTCGCTGATATTGACCGGTGCGTGATCATTCCCGGAAAGCACATCGGCCATTCATTTTCTGTGATGCTGCTACTGTCTGATGGCGGCCACTGCATGGTGGGCGTTCCGAGCCGGGTCAGCCTGAAACAACTGGCGGGAATCCTGTCAAAACACGGAGTGGAAGTTCAGACCGCCCAGCGAATTCCCGAAGCGTATCGCGCGCCTATTCCGCTGCCATTCGGAATCGCAACACCGATCGTTGGACTACTGGTACTGACGTTGGGATTCATCGCCGATCCCCGACTGCGGGACAACAATCCCCGCCGCGACTTCGTTCGTCCTGAAATGCCTGTCGTCGACATGCTGCCGGACCTCGCGCCGTCGTTTGAAGGGCTCGGCGTCCCGAAAGACGACACGCCGCCGTCCGACTCGCCGCCGTCCAGCGCCGCACCCGGTTCCGGAGCTCCGCTCGGCGTGCCGATTCCGGATGGCTCCGCTTTCGGACCGGAGTTCGGCCCCGGTTTCGGACCTGGCCTGATACCGCCCGGCGCGGGACTGCCGGGAATGGATCCGGCACAACTTCCGGGCAATCCGGGATTCGGAAATCCGTTGGCAAACAATCCCGGATCCGGAACGGCGTCTGAACTTCTTGGCGGCAGCGGCGGAAGTCCTTTTCGAACGGAAAGCCCGACCGGCGAGTTCCTGGTGGGAGTCAGTTTTCGAATGGGCCAGTGGGCCGGACGGGAGCGAGTCGGCGGACTGGTGCCGCTGTTCGGAGCGTCCGCGGAATCCGCCGTCGGCGACGTGATTGTCGGCCGTCCGGGGTACGCTGTTGGTGCGATCAATGTCGATGCGGATGATCTGGTCAACGCCGTGCAACTGGTCTTCATGCGCATCGGGAAAGATGGTTCACTCGACGCCGAAGATTCATACACGTCGGATTGGATCGGCGTGCCCGATGATGACAACGTTCGAACGATTTCCGACAACGGAACTCCGGTCATCGGACTGCACGGTCGCGGCGCCGCGGTGCTGGACGCGATCGGGCTGGTGTTCCGCCGCTCACCGCAGGAATGAAAAACACGCGAACAAAGCGCGTCCGCCGCGAATCCTCACGGTACAGCGTGTCATGTTTCGTCAGCCGAGTATCGATCGATCACACACGCAGCAACCGGAACAATGCGGCATCCGGGAGGGCGAGGCTCCCGCCGAGCCACGCGTGCCAAAACGTGTCCGATACGACAGCGGCTCGGCAGGAGCCTCGCGCGCCGAGCGCTACGAATTCGGTTCGATGACCGACGGATCCTTCCAGTCGATCAGGTGCAGTTCGACGCGATCGTAGCCCTTGAAGGAATTGATCACCGGAGCGAAGCTGATCGACAGCGGACCATTCACGGCGGCGATTTCTTCGGCCCATTCGCCGCGGCCAAACGCGACCGCTCGCAGGACTGTGCTGTGATGGTTGACTCGCAGCGACAAGTGCCGAGCCCCTTCACCCATGGTTTTCGGCGGCTCGGCCAGTCGGACTCCCGTGGCAACGAATCTTGGCTGAGGATTCGCTTCACCAAACGGTCCCAGTCGGTCGAGTTCCAGAACGGCCTGCCGAGTGACTTCTGATAGATGCACTTCCGCGTCGATGCGCAGGGACAGATCGTCGTCAGTGGGAGAAAAGTGGCCCTCCGCCCAGTTGGCCAGCGACGTGCGCAGTTCGTCGACGGCGGACGCGTGGAGTCGAACTCCGGCCGCGGCTTTGTGACCGCCGAATCCGGTCAGGCAATCGGAACACGCTTCTAGTCCCGAATACAGGTCGAATCCGCCCCAGCTTCTGCCGCTGCCGGAACCGGTTCCGTCGTCCTTCAGCGAAATCAGCACGGTCGGTTTTTCGAACGCTTCCGCAACGCGGCTGGCGACGATTCCGATGACTCCCGGATGCCAGTCACGGTGAGCCAGGACCAGCGTCGGATGGTCGGCCCACTCCGGATGAGCGGCGACAAGTTCCTTTGCTTCCTTCAGAATTCGGCGCTCGACGGTTTTGCGGTTCTTGTTCAGTTCATCGACGTACACCGCCAGAGCGACCGCTCGATCGGGATCGCTGGTCGTCAGCAGTTCGACTGCCAGCCGAGCCTGCCCGAGCCTGCCGGCGGCGTTGATTCGGGGAGCGAGCCCGAAGGCGATGTCTTCGGCTTTCAGAAGCTGTCCGGAATCCAGCTTTGCAATCTTCATCAAAGCGGCCAGGCCGATGGACGGGTTCTCGCGCAGGCTGTGCAATCCATAGCGAACGATGATGCGGTTCTCGTCGATCAAAGGAACCACGTCGGCGACAGTTCCCACGGCAGCCAGACCGACGGCCGACTTCAGGAACTCCCGCATTTTCGGGCTGGCCTTTTTTCCGTCGCCCAGAAGCTGGCAGACGGCCCAGGCAAGTTTGAAGGCGACTCCCGCCCCGCACAGCTCGCCGAACGGATAATCGGTCCCCGGCAGTCGCGGATGAACCAGTGCAGCGGCGTCCGGCAACTGGTCACCGATGTGGTGGTGATCGGTGATGATCAGTTCCAGACCAAGCTGCTTCGCCAACTGCGCTTCTTCCACGCTGGCAATACCGCAGTCGACGGATACCAGCAGACGCGAGGCGTCCTCTTCATGAAGCTGTCGAATTGCGGCGGAGTTCAGCCCGTAGCCTTCTTCCATGCGGCACGGGATATAATAGTCGACGTTGGCTCCGGTCAGTTTCAGGCAATGCCACAGGATGCTGGTGGCGGTGACGCCGTCGACATCGTAATCGCCGTAGATGGTGACTCTTCGGCCGGACTTTACAGCGGCAACAATCCGGTCGGCGGCCTCACTGACTCCCGGTAGCAGGGACGGTTCCCGCAGGTCGACCAGGCGCGCGTCCAGAAATCCCTTCGCCAGTTCGGCCGTCGAAAAACCCCGCGCGATCAGAACCTGCGCCACCAGCGGAGACACTCGCAACTGCTCCGAAAGCCGGCGAATCGCGGTCGCGTCGTGAGTGTGAAATGACCAGGTCCGTGGCACAAACTGAATCCTGAACACAGCCGGAAGGGTTGCGTCAGATTACACCGGACCGCTTCCGGTCTGTCAAACCGCGCGGTGTCGGCTGCCTTCGCGTCGTTTGTCTCGCGCCGATGCTGCAGCGTTCGTCTCGTTACGAGGCTCCAGCCTCGGAACGCCCTGCCAGGAAGGCTCCGCCTTCAAGAACGTTGCTCCGTTAAGTTCCGGTGACATGCAGGCAGAGCCTGCAAGGCACGGTGTTCCACGGCAGGAGCCCTGGAACGAGGTGTCGCTGACCATTTCCGCGGTCGGGATCGTTTCCTTCCGGAAAAAGCGGGAATCCACCAACGTTTCAGATGCTGGCACCGGCGTGCGACGCCTGCCAGGCCGTCTTGCCGCAAATCTCCGGCCTTCCTAGAATCCTCCGCTTGCGCCTGTAAATCGTTCATACTGCTTGCTTTACGTTCGAACTTTGTGACACCGCTTCAGCCCATTCCGCAACAATCGTTGCCTCGACATTCTTCGCAGCGGCAGTCGATTGTCGTGCTGGGGTCGACGGGATCGATCGGAACAAGCTGCCTTGACGTCATTCGAAGTCACCCGGACCGCATGCGTCTGGCGGGAGCCACCGCGTTTGGCAGTGTCGAGCGGTTGCTGGAACAGTCGTGTGAGTTTCATCCGGACTGGATTCTGCTGGGAAACGAAGCGACGCGATCCGAAGTAGACCGCTACCGCATTCCGGATGCGACGGAGTTGCACTTCGGAATGGAATTGGCTGATCACCTTGTTCGATCGGACGACGTCGACGTGGTGGTTTCCGCGATCGTGGGTGCAGCGGGACTGCCGGCGACCTGGGCGGCGGTCGATGCCGGAAAACGCGTGGCCGTGGCCAACAAGGAGGCTCTGGTTGTTGCCGGACCAATCATCACGGAACGTGCCCAGCAGACCGGAGCTGTGATTCTTCCGGTCGACAGCGAACACAGTGCCGTATTTCAGGCGCTGCAGTCGGGAAGAAAGCAGGACGTCCGGCGAATCATCCTGACGGCCAGCGGCGGACCGTTTCGCGGCTGGAGTCGTCGCCGGATGGAATCGGTGACTCCCGAAATGGCGCTGAAGCATCCCACCTGGGACATGGGACCGAAGATCACGATCGATTCGGCGACGATGATGAACAAGGCCCTGGAAATCATCGAAGCGCGATGGCTGTTCGGGCTGCAATCTGAGCAGATTTCGGTCGTCGTGCATCCTCAGTCGATCGTACACTCGCTGGTGGAATATCGAGACGGCTCGGTCATTTCCCAGATGTCTCCTCCCGACATGCGGCTGCCGATTCAGTATGCTTTGACGTTTCCGGATCGGCTGGACTGTCCGAGCCTTCAGACGGACTGGACGAGTCCGATGACGCTGGACTTCGTTCCGCCCGATTTCGACGCGTTTCCGGCTCTGGGGCTGGGGTTCGAAGTTGCGGCCTGCGGCGGAACCGGAGGAGCCGTACTGAACGCCGCAAATGAAGTTGCCGTGCGCCGTTTTCTGGACGGCGATCTGCGGTTCACACAGATTACGAAATTGTGCAGCGACATCCTTAACCACCACACATACGACGCTCACCCGACACTGCCGGGGCTCCGGCAGATGGACGCGTGGGCTCGAAAGGAATCAGCTCGGTGGAATTCTTAGTTCTCCTTCTTGATACGTCCCCAGTCCTGGCCGCGTCGAATCTGCCGGGAATGATCGGCAACGCGCTGCTGGTCATTCTGGGACTCGGAATGGTCATTTTCTTCCACGAACTGGGCCACTTTGCCGTTGCCAAGTGGTGCGGTGTTCACGTCGAACGGTTCAGCATCGGCATCGGCCCGATTCTGTGGAGCCGCCAGAAAGGCGAAACGGAGTACGCCTTCAGCGCTCTGCCCTTCGGCGGCTACGTCAAGATGCTGGGTCAGGACGACATGGATCCGAATCAGATGACCAGCGACGAAATCGCGGAAAACCCGCGGTCGTATTCCGCGAAGAAGGTCTGGCAGCGGATGCTGATCATTTCGGCCGGAGTCACCATGAATGTCATCACCGGCTTTTTGTTCTTCGCGATTGCGTACCGTATGGGAGTCCTGGAAATGTCTCCCGTCGTGGGCTATCTGCATCCCGGCGATCCGGCCTGGACCGCCGGCATTCTTCCCGGAGACCGCATCGATTCCATCAATGGCGAGACCGTCAGGAACTTCACCGACATCACTCAGTCCATCGTACTATCCCGAGGCGAAATCGAAATTCAGGGACAACGCGCCGACGGAACGGATTTCAGTGTCACCGTGACGCCTCGCCAGGGAGACAGGGCACAGAAGGTGGGAATTGCCCCGGCCGCCACGACTCGCATCTGGGATGAAATGCCCGCAGACGTTCCGACAACGAACCCGGGCATGCCGGCCGCGGTCGCTTCGGCCGACTTCCGCCGCGGCGATCGCATTACCGCGATCAATGGTCGGCCGGTCACGTATCGCCACGATTTGGAACGGATCGAAGCGTCACTGGCGGATCAGGAACTGGTCTATACGGTCGAACGCCCGATAAAGCCCGCAGATGGCACGACGGAAGCGGAACCGGCCGTCGAAACACTGGAAGTCACCGTCCCGCCGCGACCCATGCGGTCGATCGGCCTGTGGATGGCCATCGGCCCGGTGCGGGCCATCATCAAAGGTTCCAATGCCGAACAGGCCGGACTGCAGGTCGGTGACCAGATTACCCGGGTCGACGATCTGGCCGTCGGTCGTGACATCGACCCGCTGCGGCTGCCGAATTACTTCGCCGGCAAAGCGGGACAGACGGTTGCTGTCACCGTGACGCGTCAGCCCGGCGGCCCTGTCGGAGAAACAGAGAAGGTGCTGCAGATCCCCGCCACGGATGCTCCCGGCTGGGTTGACATGATGATCAACAAATCCACGCCTCTGGCCATTCCCGCCATCGGCGCGGCGATTCAGATTCAGCGGCGAATCGCCAAAGTCGTCGAAGGCAGCGAAGCCGCGCTCAGCGGAAAGTTCAAGGTCGATCAGCAGATCACAAAGGTCGCTCTGGAACGCCCCGATCCGAAGTCAGTCGATTACGACGCGTTGGGAAACAAGCCGTCGCCCTTTGTCATCGACTTTGAAACTGCCGATCAGGATGGCGAAGTCCAGGATCACATGAACTGGGCCTATGCCTTTGCCGCGATTCAGGATGTTCCGCTGCGAGACGTGCGGCTGTACTTCCCCGCCGATTCGGCTGACGGCGACGGCGGCGGATCGGTGCTGCTGACGAAAAACGAACCGGCGACGGACTGGTACCTGCCGTCACGGGGAATTGTCGGATTCGAACCACTCAGCTTGACTCGGAAGGCCGAATCCTGGGGCGAAGCGTTCGGGCTGGGAGTCGGCTATACGAAGAGTTCTGCAATCAACATCTATCTGACGCTGCGAACTTTGTTTGGCGGTCGGCTGTCACCGAAAGAACTCAGCGGCCCGGTGGGAATCGTCAGCATCGGCTACCAGGTGGCGGACCAGGGACTTTCAAAACTGCTGATGTTTCTGGGCTTTCTCAGCATCAATCTTGCGGTGCTGAACTTCCTGCCGATTCCGATTCTGGATGGCGGCCACATGGTGTTCCTGATCTGGGAAGGCGTCACTCGCCGCAAACCGAGTGCCCGCGTGATCAACTGGGCTCACGGCATGGGCCTGGTGTTTATCGTGACGCTGTTCGTCTTCGTCCTGTGGGTCGACTTCAGCAAACTGCTGGGATTCGGGTAGAGGGCCGGGACGCAAACACGCACCCATCCGACCCTCGTGTGCAAGCATGTCGACGCGAATTCAACTCGCGCCTTCAGCCTTGTGCCTACATTCTTGCCCCGACGGCTTCCTGCAGATACCGAATACTGGTGTCCGGTTCGTCGATCGTGTTGGCGAACAGTTTCGGCATGCGACACGTGATGCGGACGCGTCCGGCGGATTCGTCCGTGTAGCTGCGGTCGAGTTCCTCCGCATGCTGTGACAGCCAGGCAAACAGCCGGCCATTACCGGACGGCGTTTCGATTTCGGCCGTCACGAATCCTCCCGACAGACGTTCGGCGACGACCTTCGCCAGCCTGTCGACTCCGTCACCCGTCGCGGCGCTGACAGTGATCGTGTCGTCGTAATGCCGTCGCAGGATGTCGATCACGGAACGGTCCTGAATCTGGTCCACCTTGTTCAGCACCAGCAGAACGTTCTTCGCGCGGATGCCGATTTCGTCCAGCACCTGGTACACGGTCTGAATCTGTCGTTCGGCTTCCGGATTGGCGGCGTCCACAACGTGCAGCAACAGGTCGGCGTGGCGGGCTTCTTCCAGAGTCGACCGGAACGAAGCGACCAGGTCGTGAGGCAGATTTCGCACAAATCCGACGGTATCGCTGAGCAGCACGTCGCCGTAGCCCGGAATTGCCCAGCGCCGCGTGCGAGTATCCAGCGTGGCGAACAGCGCGTCCTGAATCAGCACATCGGCTCCCGTCAGAGTTCGCATCAGTGTGCTCTTGCCGGCGTTGGTGTAGCCGACCAGCGACACTGTGGGTTGCTCGCGCCGGCAGGAAACGGTTCGTTCCCGTCGCTGTTCGACTTCCTTCAGCTTGCGTTTGAGTTCGGAAATGCGCCTGTCGATCAGCCGGCGGTCCGTTTCAAGCTGCTTTTCCCCCGGTCCGCGCCCGGCACCGATACCGCCCGTGATGCGCTCCAGGTGAGTCCACATGCGTTTCAGGCGAGTACGAAAGTACTGCAACTGCGCCAGTTCGACCTGCAGCATGGCTTCATAGGTGCGAGCATGCGTGGCGAAGATATCCAGAATGACTTCGCTGCGGTCGACGATCGGCTTTTCGATGGCCTGTTCCAGCGACCGGCCCTGCGACGGTGTCAGGTTGTTGTCAAAGACAACCATTTCCGCGCCGGTCGATTCCACCATTTGCCGCAGTTCTTCGACCTTGCCGGTCCCCAGGCAATGCGCGGGATGCGGAGTATCGCGGAACTGCACAATCTCACCGACGACGTTGACTCCTGCCGTCCTGACAAGTCCCTTCAATTCGTCGAGTGCCTGTTCCTTTGACAGAACGTCGTCCGGATCGAACACTCCGGCCAGCACGGCCTTCTGGTCGGCAACTTTCAACTGATCGCGTTTTGGATCGCCCAAGTGGTTTGCTTCCTGACGAAAAAAGCGGGGAATCTTCGGGAAGCACCGTCTTCCCGCAGGACATTCGGATAATCCTACCGTCACACTGACACGCGGCCAATTGAAATGTTCGCGCGGGAACACGGTGACCGTTCACGCTGATCGTTCGCTGTCGCACGCCGGTCAGCTACCGTGCGTCATCGCGTGTGCGACCATCGCTCATTTGACGATCCTGTCTGAACATTCTGAATCCGTTTCCCGGATCGACTGCCACCGGCCGATCCGACAACCAGCCATGCCTGAACCCAAAGCCGTTGTTCTTGTCAGCGGAGGACTCGATTCCGCGACCGTCCTGGCAATCGCGAGCAGCGAAGGATTCGAGCTGCACGCGATTTCGTTCGACTACGGCCAGCGACACCGCTTCGAACTGGAAGCCGCGGCGAAGGTCTGCACCGCGAATCAGGTGGCCAGCCACGTCGTGTTTCGCCTCGACACTGGCATCTTTCGCGGTTCTGCGCTGACGAATGATATCCCGGTGCCGCATGACCGGTCCGACGACGAGATCAGCGGCGGAATTCCGGTCACCTACGTTCCGGCGCGGAACACGATCTTTCTGTCGGTGGCGCTCGGGCTGGCGGAATCGATCGGCGCCGATACGCTCTTCATCGGGGTCAACGCGGTGGACTACAGCGGCTATCCGGACTGCCGGGCGGAGTTCATTTCGGCATTCGAAGCGATGGCCAATCTGGCGACGAAGGCCGGTGTGGAAGGTCGCCGACTGACAATTCGGACGCCGCTGATTTCGATGACAAAGGCGCAGATCATTCAGCAGGGACTGCGGCTGAATGTCGACTACGGACTGACGCACAGTTGCTATGATCCGTCGCCGGTCGGGCTCAGTTGCGGCGCGTGCGATTCGTGCCGGTTGCGGCTGAAGGGTTTCGCCGAAGCAGGAGTCAACGATCCCATACCGTATGCTCACTCGTGACAAGCCGCAGCGGACTCATGTTTATTTCCGAGATCTTTGAGTCCTTTCAGGGCGAAGGCCCGTGGGCCGGAACGCCGTCGCTGTTCATCAGGACGTCCGGCTGCAATCTGCGCTGCTGGTTTTGCGACACGCCCTACACATCGTGGAATCCCGAAGGCGAACAGAAGTCGCTGGACGAACTGCAGCGGGTGGTCGAAGCGTGCTCCGCGGGACACGTGGTGATCACCGGCGGCGAACCGATGCTGGCCCCGCAGCTCACGGAACTCACGGAACTCTGCCGCGCCGCGGGCCGGACGATCACGATCGAAACAGCGGGGACCGTCGATCGGTCCGTCGAATGCGACCTGATGGCGATCAGTCCCAAGCTGGAAAACTCCACCCCCGAAGACGCCCACTGGTCGGTCCGCCATGAAGAAACCCGTCACCAGCCGGCCGTCATCCGGTCTCTGCTGACTCGCTACGACGGAATTCTAAAATTCGTGATCGACTCATCCGAAGATATCAGCGGCGTGCTGGCCTACCTGCGCGACTTTCCGATGGTCAGCCCGGATCGAGTCTGGCTGATGCCGCAGGCCCGCACTGCCGGGGAACTTGCCGAGAAGACTCAGTGGATTCAACAAGCAGCCGAAGAATCAGGATTCCGCTTCTCACCGCGCCTGCATGTGGAACGCTACGGAGACCGTCGCGGAGTTTGAAGCTCACGCGCTGCGTTTGTGCCGCTCGGTGAATCGGAATGTTGCATCGCGTCGGGCTGCAGGAAGCCGATGACGCCTGGTGAAAAGGCCGAACAGCCTGATTGCAGCGTCGGACCTGCGCGGCTGGCCCTGTGCCCCATCTTCCGCTGAACGCAGAACAACCTCACTCTCCCGCGTGGCAGCAGTTGCGAGAATTGTGCCGCCGCGGTGGCTTACGGCTTGCGGATGAAATGCGACGCGTAGCTGCGAACCTGGCGACCGTTCAGCACGTGGAACATTCTCAGCTTTTCGATCGTGGCCGTCCCGAAACGGTTGAGCGGCACATGAACGATCTTCTTCTTGTATTTGCGGGCCAATCGTCGCCAGCCTGCGCCGGGCGGCAGGTGGCTCATCAAAGCAATGTGTTTTTCGCGGCTATAGTGCAGGCCGGCGGCAATAATGCGTTCTTCCAGAGTGTCGGTGAAATCAAACCGAGCGTCGCGAAACACGTCGGGAATCGGTCGCGGCGGAAACAGAAACATGCAGCCTCCGTAGCGCGCCAAAGCAATGCCGGGGCCGACAAGTTCCTTTGTAAAGTCCGTGGCGAACAGTGACAGCGTGCTTTCGTCGTGGTGTTCGGCGTGCCAGGTAATTCGCCAGGGATAGTCGCGGGGATCCGCGGGCGAATCAAACAGCATCACAACACAGTCCAGCTTGCCGCGGGCCGGAGGAAACACGCGGACGAACAGGTCTCCCGTGTGCCAGTTCCGCAGTGTCTCACGAATATCCAGTCCGTCCTTCAGGCTGGCACTGAACTTTTCGGTCCTGGCAAGGTCGTTGCCGATCATGTCCAGCGCAACATCTTTGACGTGCGTTCGAAAACGTTCGATCGAAGTGTCTTCCGGCGGCCAACTGCACTGACCGAACGGGTTCCAGGTTTTCTGCCACTGAATCTGCTGCCGACGATCGGGGCGAGCGTTCAGACGGCAGCTTCGCCACGCGACGGGGTGACCCGGCAGTCGGCTGACGACTTTCAGATGGTCGGAATCCGGCAGGACGACCCGATCTACTCCGAAGCGGACTTCCGGAAAGTCGCCTGACGCGTCAAACGGATAGGCGCGGGCGGTTTCCGCGAGATGAATGGCGTACTGATCTCCGGCAATCTGTTGTGCCGCCGTGACGAGAGTATACAGGTCGGGAGTAAACCGGCGTTCGATCAGCGACAGATTGCGAATGTACTTCAGGCAGGACGTCAGCAGTTGCGGAGTGATCGGCCGGGCGCGCGATTCGAATTCCTCCCGGTAACGATCGCGGGAAGCCAGCAGCAGCGATTTGATGCCGTCGATCGACAGGTTTTCGTCATCGTCCAGTTCCGCTCGCGCCAGTTCGTACAGCCCCGTGATGAACGGAAGTTCGCCGAGCATAAACGTCAGCGTGCGGGGTTCGACGGAAAAAATGCGAGCGGGATTGATCGGTTCCGGAGGCGCCGGCGGCGGATCGACGGCTGACTGGAACGCGTCGCGAATCCACGGCCAGTCCAGAATACCGCAGACAAACAGGATCGATTGAAAGTTTCTGACCAGCCGATGCAGCTCACTGGCCATCCAGTGAATGCGAGCAACCTGCGACGGTTCGGCCGGCGCGGACACGGCCGGCAGCACGGCGGCCGCGAATTGGTCCGATGCGACTCGCTTCAGAGCATAAGGATCGGGCAGCGCCGCGGCTCGCGGAAGGTAGTGTTCGTTTTCGATATCGATGAAGGCTCGCGGAATATGTTCCTGCATCGCAATTCGCAGTGCCGCGATCACCGGCTGACACGGATCGATGGGAACGTAGCTGGCTCGCCCGTCACTGTCGTCGTCGTCATCCTGATCGTCGTCGTCCGGCGAGTACGGTTCGCTGCCTGAAAATCGCCCGGCAGGTTCCCGCTGAAGCACCACCGACACACTGGGCAGCATTTCGACGGCTGCCTCCACTTCCGTCTGAAACGACGGCGGCAGCGGCACGGCAATACAGTCGAATGACTGTGACAGCATCAGCCGCCGCACCTCAACAGCAAAGTCGCCGCTGCCGTGAATCACCGGAAGTACGGTGATCTGTCGTCCCAGTCGCAGCACATCGGAGATCTCACCCATTTCAATTGTCCATTCGCACCGCGGGTCCGGCGCAGACGACGTTGCCGCGTGGTCCCGGCGTTTACCGTTTCAGAAACGTCTCCATCAGCCGGAAACCTTCGTCAAAAACGACATCCGATTCCCTGGCGGCGGGCTCGTTGTACGTCTGCGGAGCGTTCGGCGAGACTCCCGTTCCGCACATGGCAAACGGGCAGTATCCGTGACTGTGAGTCTTTGTGCGCAGAAACGTGGGGTGATCAGGACTGATCAGCATCCGGTATTCACCCTGTGATTTCAGCCAGTCGTGAACCGGGCCGACGATGTCGCGGTCAATGTGCTCAACAGCTTTGATTTTTTCGGCGACGTTGCCTTCGTGAGACGCCTCGTCAGTGGCTTCGACGTGGACAACAATGAAATCGATGTCGCTGCGTTTGAGCGTTTCGATTGCGGACCGTCCCTTCGCAGCGTAGTCGGTATCAAGGTACCCGGTGGCTCCTTCCACTTCGATAACTTCCCAGCCAATCAGTCGCCCCATGCCTCGCAACAGGTCAACGGCGGTAATCACTGCCCCGCGAACATGGAACCGGTCGAAGAACGGTTCCAGCGCCGGACGCCGGCCGAGTCCCCACAGCCAGATCTGAGTCGCCGGAAGTTCGCCGGCTGCTTTGCGTGCCGCGTTCGGCGCGGCGTCGGCAAACAGGATTCGGCTGCGCTGCATGAGTTCCCTCAGCAGTTTTGAACCGGGGCCAGCGGGCAGAAAGGCGGCGATCGGCTGATCGGTGATGTCATGCGGCGGCGTGCCGGATGTTTCCGCCGTAAACGGAGCCGCTTCGCCGAGCGCGCGATAGATCAGCAGATTGCGATAGCTGACTCCCGCGTGAAAATTCCAGGGACTGTCGGCTGACTGATCGCGCTGCAGAATTCCGATCAGCGCGTGAGCGTCAGCGCTGGGAATCTGACCGGCCGTGAAACTCTTCATCACGTCGTCGATAACCGTCACCAGATTGCAGCGAACGGCCCAGTCATCTGCCCCCAGTTCGATTCCCTGAGCAGCCGCTTCAATGGGAGCTCGGCCGGTATGGAACTTCAGCGTGTCATAGCCGAACAGCGTCATCGTGCCGACGTCGCTTCCGGACGGCATACTGGCCGGAACATTGTCAGTGCGCCCCACAATGCCGGCCGCCGCGACGGCATCCATGTTGGGAATCTCAGCCGCCTGCAGCGGAGTTCGCCCGCCAAGAGACGGCTGCGGCTCATCGGCGACACCATCGGGGATGATCAGGACTGATTTCATAGTACGGTTCAAAACGGCTATCGTGTGACAGAGGAAGCGAGACTGTAAGCGCTGTCGGACGATTCGCAAGGCCGAGTGATTCTCGCAGAACACCAGGACACGCCGTGGCGATTCACGACGGAAACGACCGCCGAATGCCGTACTGCATTCTTCCGCCGTATCGGATTTTTGAACCAGGATTTTGAACCAGGATTTTGAACCAGGATTTTGAACCAGGATTTTGAACCGGGATTTTGAACCGGGATTCTTGAGACACTGCGCCATGACCGTCGACGATTTACTGACGTCTGCAACAAACGATCCGAATCCGCCCGAAGGTCTTTCCCCGGAATTGACCGCGTTGTGGCATGCGAAGGCCGACAACTGGGACACGGCTCACGGGATCGCCCAGGACATTGCGACACCCACCGGCTCCTGGATTCATGCGTTACTGCACCTGATTGAAGGCGACATCGGCAATGCCGGCTACTGGTTCCGAAGTGCCGGCAAACGGTCGCGGACCGTCGCGGAAATCGACGAACTGTGGCGGGAAATTGCAGCAGAACTGCTGCCGTGATTCGCCATAAGACCGCGGTATTCGCCATGAGACCGCCGGCGGAGGCGTCAAAAACGCACGAAATGCCGCACACCGGCACGCGTCGCGCGAACTTGCGTCGACCCTGGTGCGTCCCGGACAGCAGGACACTCGACTTCGCGTCCTTTAACCGGACATTAACTTCCTCACTGGCACGCCATGAATTCAGCCGGTAGGGTATTGCACACTGAAAGACCAATCGGAACGGTGAGCCGGCAGCGCCGGTTTCACAAAGCGTGATGGGAATCGGTACGGTGGTAACCTCAGTTCTTCAGAGACCGACACTTGTTCTGAACCGCAACTGGCAGCCGGTTGGCGTGGCCACGGTCGGTCGCTCCCTGATGAAGGTCTGGAACGAATCGGCTCGCATCGTCGATCCCGCTGACTTCACGCAGTATTCGTGGGAAGACTGGGCACGGCTGCAGCCGAAGGATGAAGAACTCTTTATCCAGACGCCATGGCTGAAGCTGCGAGTTCCGGAAGTTGTCACGCTGACTCACTATGACCGGATGCCGGCCAACGTCGTGGCGTTCAGCCGTCGCAACGTCTTTAAGCGAGACAACTTCACGTGCCAGTATTGCGGTTGCCGTCCCGGCAGCGAGGAACTGACGATTGACCACGTCACTCCGCGTTCGCAGGGAGGAACATCAAGCTGGACGAACTGCGTGCTGGCGTGCGTTGACTGCAATCATCGCAAGGCTGCACGCACTCCGGAACGAGCCGGCATGCCGCTGAAGAAGCGGCCGACTCGGCCAATCTGGAACCCCACATACGCTCGTCACGGAATTCGACTGGAAAGCTGGTCGAAGTTTATCAGCGACGCGTACTGGAATCTGGAACTGGAAGAATGACGCTGTCGCCGGCGAGCGACGCGTCGAACCACTGAGAAGCCCGGCGGCGATCGCGCTGCCGGGCTTCATTCTGCGCGGATCCCGCGAGTTCCGGTTCCGCATGCCGCCAGTTCAGACACAGGCGATTCCGTGAAAACCAGCGCCGTCAGTCAATGATCTTGCTGATCGGAAACTCGACAATGCCCCGAGCTCCGCTGGCCTTCAATTGCGGGATTGCGGTGCGCACCAGCGTTTCGTCAACAATGGTGCTGACCGCCACCCAGTCCGGATCCGACAGGTGCGAAACCGTGGGAGTCTGCAGTGCGGGCAGGCTGCTGACGACTGCCGCCAACTGATCCCGGTGTACGTTCATCATCAGCCCGACTTTGCCTTCCGCGTGCAGGCACGACTGCAGCATCAGCGCGATGTTTTCGATCTTGTTGCGAATCCAGTCGTCGGCATAGCTGTTGTGGTTGGCGATAAAGCGTGTCGTGCTCTGAATTACCTCGTCCACAATCCGCAGATTGTTGGCTCGCAGCGAACTGCCGGTTTCTGTGACTTCCACGATCGCGTCCGCCAGTTTGGGTGGCTTGACTTCGGTGGCTCCCCACGAAAACTCCACCGACGCCGAAACGCCGTGCTTTTCCAGATAGGCTTTCGTCAGGCCCACGGCTTCCGTTGCGATGCGTTTTCCCTGAAGGTCCGTGACCGACTGAATCGGAGAATCTTCCGGAACGCACAATACCCACCGTACGGGACGCCGACTGACCTTGGAAAACCGGAGTTCGCAGACTTCATGCACGTCGGCCTGAGTTTCCAGCACCCAGTCGTGACCGGTGATCCCGGCGTCCAGAATTCCGTTGGCCACGTAGCGAGCCATTTCCTGGGCACGGATCAGCAGACATTCAATGTCGTCATCGTCGACCGTCGGAACATAGGACCGCGACGCGAATTTGATGTTGTAGCCGGCTCGGCGAAAGAGGTCGGCGGTCGATTCCTGCAGGCTGCCGGCCGGAATGCCCAGTTTTAGGATCTGTTTCGTCATAAGAATCGCTGGTTGCAGTTACTGGATGCACATGAACACCGCCGCGGCCGCTGAATGCCCCGGCATCGGCCAGCTCCGGCGACATTCGTCTTCCGAAGAGGCGTCGTGTTATTTTTCGGATGGAAGTCAGACGGGGCTCAGCTTTCGTCCCTTCGCCGACCGGTCAGATGAATCGCGCAACACAAGCAGCTGCCATACAACTAGCTGCCATAGACGTCAGCCGGGTCAAACACGCGATCACCTTCAACAGCGACATTACCCGTGGCAGGATCGACACGGCGAAAGAAACAGCTTCGATATCCTTCGTGGCAGGCGGCTCCGCCCACCTGATGAACTTTGACAAGCAGCGTATCAGCATCGCAGTCGAAGTAGATGGATTTCAGTTCCTGAACGTTGCCGCTTTCTTCACCTTTGCGCCAGAGTTTCCGCCGGCTGCGACTGTAGTAGCAGACGCGTTGAGTGCTGAGCGTTTCACGATACGCGGCTTCGTTCATCCACGCCATCATCAACACGTCGCCGGTCTCTGCGTCCTGAGCGATCGCGGGGATCAGTTCGGATTTCGAAAAATCAGGGCCGGAATGGGAGGTCATCGAAGAACTCGGTTGATGAGATTTCAGCGGCAGCCAGGCAGCGCTTTCGGGTGACGGAAGGACGACCTTCGCGGGTACGGGCCGACTCAGGAAAGCCGCACAGCGTAGCAGCCCGGCGGGGTTCTCTCCAGCGCGGCGAGGCGATCCCTTACCGATTCCTAAGAGCTTTCGCAGTCACGCTTTGCAGCTCACGCTGAGCCTGTGATTCGTCGATTTCCGCATGCCGTTTTCTATGCGAAACCGACAGGTTGCCGGTGTTGAGAACCGCTATTTTGTCGGACCAATATACTTGCGGACACTTGTCCCGACCCTATCATCCGCAGCTTCCCTTGAATCGCCGCTGACATCGGAGCGGCAGTTTCCAAAGGCAGCCGTACGAAATCTCGAAGTGGAATCCCGGAAAGTCCAGGTTAATGGCGGAACAAAAAGCAACCAACGTCACATGGCACGATCATAGCGTGACGCGCGAAGAGCGGCAGAAGCTGAATCGCCACAAAGGCGTTGTGTTGTGGTTCACGGGTCTGAGCGGCTGTGGAAAAAGTACGGTGGCAAATGCCGTCGACCGGATGCTGCACGACGCCGGCCGGCACACCTTTGTGCTCGACGGTGACAACATTCGCATGGGCCTGAACAAGAATCTCGGGTTCTCGCCCGAAGACCGCGTCGAAAATATCCGCCGGATCGGTGAAGTCGCGAAGCTGTTCGCCGACAGCGGCGTGATTGTGTCGACGGCGTTCATTTCGCCCTACCGCGAAGATCGCGACAAAGTGCGAGCCCTGCTTCCCCAGGGAGAGTTTCTGGAAGTCTACGTGAAAGCCAGTCTGGAAACGTGCGAAAGTCGCGACCCGAAAGGCCTGTACAAGAAGGCCCGCGCCGGTGAGATCAAGGGGTTCACCGGAATCGATGCGCCGTACGAAGAGCCCACCGCTGCGGAGATCACGCTGGATTCTGACAGCAAGGGGATTGAAGAGCTGGCGAACGAAGTCATTGCACACCTGAACAAGAACGGATATCTGTCGGCATAGAAGCTGAGAGTTCTGAGTTGTTGTATCCTGACTGGTGCCAACGGATGTGATGTTGACCGTGAATTAAGGATTGATCGACCCGGTTCTGACGCAGGCGGAGTTTGTCACCGCGACGGTCATCAGTCACAAAACGGATGACGAAGCACCCGAAATCACCGTTCAACCGAAACCCTTCCCCGGGCTGCGGCCCGTTTTCCCGGCAGCGATGATGCTGCTTTCCCGGTCGACGAAAGAATCGCAACCGGTCAGCCCTCCGCAATCGGCGCGTTGACCACATTCACTCACGCGGACACGTCCTGTGTCCCAACCCGCGGGCCAGTTTCCAATGCCAGGCCGCTGCTTCTGCAGTGCCTGTGACATTGCCTGACGTTTTCCTGACTGCAATGGATGCTTCGAAGCACGGATCGTTTCGAATCTGTATCAGCCTGAGGTCTGCGGGCTCCCTGCCCGGATGGAGTCGCTGTCGGGGAGTCGCTGTTTGAAAACAGGAAAGGAAGCATTCGATGTCTGCGGTGTCCGTGACAGCGATCGTTTGTGTTTGTTTTCTCGGCCCGGTGCCCGGTTCTGAAACCACCGGCGACAACAAAGGGCTGGCGGCTCCCGTCGGAATGACGGCCGGATCTCCCGGCGGCGAATGGCAGCATTCGCTGGAAGAAGCCCGGGCACTTGCCGAACAGTACCAGTTGCCGCTGCTTCTGCATTTCGAAGCGACCTGGTGCGGGCCGTGTCGCAAGATGGAAAGCGACGTGCTGAATCAGCCGCAGGTCGCCTATCTGCTCGGCACGAAAGTCGTTGGAGTTCGAATTGACGCGGACCGCAATCCCGAACTGATTTCCCGCTTCGCCATCCGGACTTTGCCGACGGAACTCGTCATCCGGCCGGATGGCAGTCAGAGCCCGCTGCAGACCGGAGCACTCTCGCTCAGCAGCTACATCGCTCGCCTGGAACGCCTTGCCGAAAGAACCGGCGACGGTCGGTCGCAGGTTGCTTTGAACCAATCCGGGGCAAACGCCGGTGACGGTTCAGAATCGGGTCGCGAAACGACGCGGAGTTGCCTGATCGTCGAACACGACGGAAAGATGGTGGGACTCGGCGGATACTCCCCCGTTGCTCTGTGTCAGTCACGCGAATGGCGCAAGGGCAGCGAAGAATTCGTTGTCAACCACGAAGGCGTCGACTACTTCCTGCAGTCAGAAGAAGAAGTCGCGTTGTTTCAGAAGGACGCCTATCGGTTCATTCCGCGGCTGCACGGCTGTGACCTGGTGGAACTCTTCAGCGAAAACCGTGCGACCATCGGAGCCATTGAATATGGGGCCGTCTACGATGGCCAGTTATTCTTTTTTGCGAGTCTGGAAAACAAAACGCGATTTCAGCGTGACCCGTCGTGGTACCTGGACGTGACGGCTGACGGCTGTCCCGACAATGCGGACGCTTTTCCGTTTCTGCATTCATCCGGCTACGAATAGCACGCTGCAGAAACTGTGACAGTCGGTCTGCGGGACCTGTCGTGCGGAAAGCTGGCGTCTGAAGCGTCAGTGGCCGCTTCCGTCAGGGCTCATCCGACTCAAGGCCCAGCGTTCTTAACCGCCGATAAAGTTTCGGGCGAGTCAGTCCCAGCCGGCGAGCGGCTTCGGCTTTGTTGCCGTTGCAGATCTCCAGCGTGCGCTGCAGGACTTCCGATTCGAAGCGAATCAGGATTTCTTCCAGCGATCGGGCAGCCACGGGCGCAGCGGGCGGGTGTCGCTGAGCTTCCATGCCGACGCGAAATGTGAACGGCAGATCCGAGACTTCCAGTCGTTCTCCGAAACAGGTCTGGCACGCCTCATAGATGACCTGTTTGAGTTCCCTGACGTTGCCGGGCCAGCGGTAGGCGGTCAGTTCGGCAGCGGCCGTTTCGCTGATCGATTCGGCCGACGTGTTGTGCAGTCTGTGGCAATTCTCGACGAAATGCTGAGCCAGCAGCAGCACGTCCGACCCGCGCGCGTGCAGCGAAGGCAGGACGATCTCCACCGTGGACAGCAGTTGCCGGAACTCGGGAAGAATCCAGCCTTCCTGCTCCGGCTGCAACAGCGGAACTTCGGAGGTCGCGGCCAGCCGAATCGACGCGGCTTCCGTGTGAAGATTCTCCAGCAGCCAGTGCTGGACTTCTCGCGGCATCCGATCGGCATCAACGAACAGCACCGTGCCGACCGGATGGTGAGCCGCACCGGCATCCGCGGTGCGGCGTTTGCCAAGTTGTCGCAGCGCGGTAAACAACTGCTCGGACGAAAGCAGCCGGCAATGCAGGGGTACGATGGCATCTTCCATATGCCGGCCCGCCACATGAATCGTCTTTGCCAGGTGTCGGCGACCACTGCCCGGTGGACCGATAATCGTGAATCCGCAGTCGGCGTCCTTCAGCAGGTGAGCCTGTTCGATGGCTCGCTGCATTGCCGGATCGCGGCCGAGAACAGAAGTTATCCCGAATCGGTTTCGGAAGTCGAGACGCAGTGCGGTGATCTCCGCGTGCAGCGACTGGCTGAGCTGCCGGGACGTGATCGTGTCTGCGGAATCGGCCGGCTGCACACTACTAAAGACGATGACTCGGCTGACAACGCCCTCTTCGTCTTCTACGGGAAGGTGGCAGATGCGAGTCTGAATCGTGCCGCGGCCCGCCAGCGGAAGTATGGCGTCGGCGAAGTGAATGTGTCCCTGCAGAACAGCGGCGGGCGGAGCGATCGCCGATGTCAGCAGATCGATCGGCTTCGCGTCCGGGGCAACGGCGAGTTCACAGACCAACCCTTCGACTTTCTCCGGCGGCCATTGCGTCTGCTGCTGCATTCCGGGGCTGAAGAACCGCACGCGACGGTCCGCATCCAGCACGCACACCGCTGACGCGGAGTTTGCCAGAATCGCATCAACCAGATTTCTGCGGCGACGAGTTTTCACAATCGTTTCACTGACCTTCACGCGGCACCGCAGACGACAACAGCGGACTGGGAATCGCCCGCACGCAAATCAGCCCCGCAACAAACGGCGCGAAGGCAGCACACAGATCAGCGGCAGCGTCACGGCAGCCAGCAGGAATCCGCCGCTCAGAACCCGCGCGCGGCTGCGCAGTTCTGTTTCCTCATTGAAAGACTCACCAACCAGCGCGTCCGTCCCGCAGGCGACGCCGCTGACGCAGATTCCAATCGCCAGCGCGGGCAGAGCGAACACAATCCCGAAGTCCACCAGAAACCATGATGCGGAGACCGCGACAAATCCGGCTGCCAGAAACGGAATCAGCAACAGCGTGTATCCGGTGTCCGGACTGATGCGATGAAACAAAGCCGCAGCCGACCGGCAGACCGACAAACAGGGCTACCGGCACACCAGCGGACTGGTCGTCAGTGTGCAGCGAAACAGCGATTCAAACAGCACACCCCACAGCACCAGGTTCCCGGTCGCGGCGATGCAGCATCCCAGCCAGAACGGCATTGGTCGAACCACCTTTGTGCCGCAGCAGGATTGTTCCTCGCAGTCGGTCGTCTCGTGCGTCCCGTTGCCCGCACTCGCGGCGCAGGAATCCGACGAAGACGCGACCGGCGCAAGTCCCTGCTTCAGCAACCCCGACACAATTGTCCGCGGAAGTTCGCCGCGCAGTCGGGAGATTCGCCCTGCCAGCAGCAACGCGGCGATTCCGATCACTCCCATCGCCAGCAGGGCACCAAATTCGTACTTCTCTTCCTTAGTCTGTGCCGCTGCTTCCGCAGCGGGATCCTCGATGTCCATAGCGGGTGACAGGGAGTCCCCGGGCCATTTCAGATCCGCGTCCCAGCCAGGCAGAACGCACGACACGATACCGGCAATTGCGGCGGCGATGAAGAAGCTGAGATTCAGCCGGTGCATTCCGTGCCAGCGATCGGTGTTCGACAGTGAGGCTTTCATTAACTCCCCGGCTGCCGACCAGCGACCGACGATACCCACACCAAAAACCAGCAGGCCGATTCCGAAGACCGCGACGTAATGCGCCAATGGGACAGTCAGTGCTCCGACCGCTATGCAGAGGGTTGCGAAGAGCCAGACTTTTTGATGCCGCCGGACGGCTTCGTCAATCGAAGAATCGTCCGGCGCGTCGGCATCCGTCCGATGACGTTTTCGAGGGCCGAAGGGATAGTTCACCAGATGCTGCTGCAGAAAGATGCCGACTGCCATTTCCAGCAGCAGCGGCATCGCAATCGGGCCCGTGAATGTTCGTGTCTGGTTCCCCGGAAGCACCGTCGAAATGACACCGACCCATAGCGCCAGAGGAAGGATGGCCGCGAAGCCTTCCAGAGCCCGACTGGCGATTCCCAGGCGGATCATCGCCGGGCGCGTGGTGCCGCCGTCGGCGCGCTTTACCTGATCGGTCATTGACGCTCTGAATTCTGAGTCGACAGCGTCGATCATGGGCGGCTTCCGTCCGGCAATCCTGCGAAGGTGCGATCATACGACAACGGGCTTCGGCGGACGAGTGGTCGGTCAGCCGTGATTCGACGAATGCAGATCCGCGCCGGATGTTCTCCCTGGTACGATTCGCTCACCATGGGCTGGATTCTTCGGGAGCGTCCGGGCTTCCGACGGAGTCGATCGTGCCGTGCGTCACACAAGTCCCCGCTTCTTTCGAATAGCCCATTCGGCGGTCAGAAGCAGCACGAACAGCAGCAGCGTGTACCAGTTGTCCCACAGGCTGATGCGCTGGGAGCGTGTTAACGCCAGACTGGGAAGTCCGTTGTCCGCCCACTGCTGCAGGCGTTCCAGCAGT
The DNA here is from genome assembly GCA_041398785.1 of Planctomycetaceae bacterium. Classification (NCBI taxonomy): domain Bacteria; kingdom Pseudomonadati; phylum Planctomycetota; class Planctomycetia; order Planctomycetales; family Planctomycetaceae; species Planctomycetaceae bacterium. The sequence goes on from JAWKUA010000028.1 coordinate 51,776, forward strand.
GCGTCGGGGGTCAGGAAATCGCCGCCGCTGCTGTGCGCGAGTTCTCTCATCAGACCGGGATTTGCGGCCGGATTGTCGAGTTCCGGATCGCGTTCGTTGACCAGAAACCGTGTCGCGGCGCGCGAACCCACCGGCTGGCCGCCGACGGACGCGGTAACGTAGGCCCAGTAGTCTCCGGGCAGTGTGGTGCTTTCAAAGTCGGCTTCGCCCTGACCATTCACACTGCGCGCGGGCAACTGTTCTCTGCTGCCGTCCGGCAGCACGACGCTGACGTCGTACACTGCGTCCGTCAGCGGCAATCCGTCGGCATTGCGGGCTCCGAACATCAGTTGAGCACTCCGTCCGGGCATCAGGTCGCGCGGTTCGACGTTGACCCACACGGGTGAGTTGCTGTCGTCGTCCTTCTTTGTGATCCAGAAAATGACCTGCCGCCAGAATCGCTGATACGCTTCCGCTCCCCAGTCTTCGTGAACGTACCATTGCCAGGTGGTGTCGCCGGCGAACGCCAGAACCCGCGAACCTCCGACGTTTTGTCCGATCAGCAGCGGAATTCCCTGAGGAGATTCTGCCAGAACCTGCGCTAATGACGCCTGCTTCGGGAGCAGCAGAGTGGCTCCGCTTAGCGGCGGCAGTTGTTCCCAGCGCTGCCGATTCATTTCCGGTGACGCGATCTGCAGCATCGAACTTGTGCGGCCCAGCGCCGTGGGGAGCATCTGGATCGGGTCGTTCAGTTGTTCGTCCGCATCTGTCATGGCGACGGGAAGCAGGTTGGCCAGCGGAGTCCGGTGATATCCTCCGGCTCCGAAGTTGTCGTATCCGCCGGTCATCATCAGTCCGGCGCCCGCGTCGCAACACCGACGGATTGCTGCGAGTCGTTCGGGACCGAAGATCGCTGCCGGAACATCGCCGATGATGAACGCGTCGTAGTTTCCGGGTTTGAACCACTCGTCATCGAACTGATTGCGATCGGCGAATCGTCCCTTGCGAATGGGCTGGAAATCCAACTGAATGCGGCTGCTGACGGCAATTCGGTTCAGCCAGTGCTGTTCCGGCCGGATCGTGTCGAAATATGCGACGCGAATCCCGCCCTGGCGAACGCGGATGATCGTTTCAACGGCGTTGTTCGTCTTGCGAACTTCATCGCTGAGCGGAACGGCTTCCACCCGCAGCTTCAGTTCTCCGTCGTGCTGCGGTACGAACTGCAGATCCAGGACGGTATCGTCGGCCTGCGTCTTCGCTGTATGAACCAGCAGCGTGCGATTCTGCTGATCGCGGGGAATCGGCTGCATCGTGCCGGAAGTTCCGTCCTGCTGCACCAGACTGTCTTCGATCAGCACCCGGACAGTGACTTCGCGGCCGGCGATTCCCAGTGACTTCAGCCTCACCCGCAGCGGCACAACGTTGCGGACGAAGACGTCGCGACTGACATCCAGTTCGCTGACAGCGACATCCAGCGAGTTGCCGGTGATCTCGCCGCTGCCGAATACCACGCCGTAAATCGGACTATGCTGCCGGCCGAGAATCTTCGCCGGCTGAACCGGATTAATATCCTGCCGACCGGTCGACGTCTGTTTGCCGTCCGCCAGCATCAGAATTCCCGCTACGCGGTCCGATCGGGACTCGTCGGCCAGAGCCTGCAATGTCCAGCCGATGGCCGTGGATCGTCCTTCGACTTTGTCCGGCAAATTCGCGGCGGCCGACATTTCGTCCGCAAAGACTCGTGTTCGGATTTCGACCTGGTCCGACAGCCGTTCCAGCAGCGGTTCGGCTTTCTGCAATAGTTCCCGCATGGCTTCCAGACGCGTGACTCCGCCGGGGCCATCGGGCGTTTCCATGCTGCGGCTGATATCCGCCAGCACGTACAGCACCGCGCTGGACTTGTCCTGACGGTCAACGGCGAACGTGGGCCGCAGCATCCACAGCATGAGCAGCAAAGCGATCGCCAGCCGCAGAAACAGCAGCGTCCTTTGCCAGGGCTTCGAAAGCTGCCGCACTCGGCGCGGATACCCGACAGCGACTGTGGCAAACATCGCGGCGACAGCCAGCAGTAAGACAGGCCACGGCCAGATCGGGTCGACGGAAAAATTCATAGATCGCTGTCAGGTCTGATGTCCGAACTTCCAACTCTGCGACGCCCCCGGAAACGGAACAGGCGACGGGGCGGATACCGGCCACGGGACACCTGGCGGCACGGTTCTTCCATGGCGGTCACCTCGTGCGAAGTTTTTTTCAGGAGCCACCGGGCCTTTCCTTCAGAAGCCGGACGAATCGAGCATGTTCCTGGGACGCTGTGCCTCGCTGGCTTGCTTCGACGACTTTGTTCATGTCGCCCGACAGCAGCGAGTTCGCGTCGAGCCACAGGCCGGGAAACGTCTCGCTGCGGAGCACGCCGTCGCCACTGACTTCCAGCGGAACGTAGTCGCCGCCTCGCAGGACGAACCAGTCAAGTTCCCGGTCCTGAACCCGCCAGACGACGTACTCAATGACCTGATTGCGGCGATAGACGTTCTTTTTCTGGTTCATGTCGATACTGACGCTGCTGGCGGCGATCTCCGCAACCAGCTCCGGCGCGCCTTCGACGTAGTCATCGTCGCTGATTCGCACTCTGCCGCCGTACGACGGATCGATGATCAGGGCGGCGTCCGGCTGCGGTTCGTTGTCCAGGTCCAGCCGAATGGTGGCGTTGTCACCGACCAGTGTGCCGGGCGTCTGCGACTGATACAGGAACAGCCATCCAACCAGAGATGCATGCGGACTTCCGTGCTGACCAAACCGTACGGCCGCCTGCATATTGACAACTCCTTCAATCAGTTCGGCCTTGCCGTCACTGGCCATGTTCGCATACCGACGTTCGAACTCATCGCGCGTGAGCCTGTCGCCCTGCTCCAGAGGTGGCAGGCCGTGGAATGCAGTATCCCTCCGTTCGATCGATTGAATGGACATGGTTCGCTCCCGTCGCGGAACGCTGACGCACTGATGTCGAGATTGATCGGCTGAGTGTACTCTAACCCGGCCAAAAACGCGGGACAATTCGCTTCCCGCGTGGCCTGCCGTCAGTGTCGATCCAACAGCGATCCAACAGCGGATGGCGGCAGAACGAAGCCCGTGCCGGCCGTGCGATCATCCGGCCGCCGCGGCTGCCGGCGATTCCTCCGGCGCTGGTTCACCGTCGTAGAAGAAGTTGGCCATCAGGTGCTCGGCACAGAACAGCAGCAACAACAGACCGATCAGCACGGGAAACACTTCCACGCCCAGCCGGCCGACTCGAACAGCCCGCTGCAGTTCTTCCGGATCCCTGACGCGAGCGTATCGATCCTTCCCCAGAATCTCCGTCAAAGCTTCGTCTTCCATAATCGTCAGGTCGCTTTCGGCGTCGATCATGTTCATGGAAAACGCGGATTCGAAGGAAACGCCGTCGTCCGTATCGCGGACCTGATATTGCCCCGGTTCATCGGCATCGGTGATCAGCAGCGACGTGTCTTCCGGACTGAGTGTGCCGCCGGACTGTCGCAGCCGGGGTCTGGCCACCAGGTATTTTGAAAACCGCTGAGCCGCCGGGACGCTGATGTCAACCGGAGTACCCACCGTGAAGTTGTGCCTCTGGTCGGAGCCACCGGTCAGATACTGGACGATTTGCTCGGCGAACGGGACGAACACCCATTCGGCCGGCAGATCCGTCCATTCCTGGCCGCCGTTTGTCAGGTAATCGACGGCCGACGCAAACATCAGCACGCGACCTTCGCCGACGCGGCGTTCAATCAGTACCGGATAGTCAATCTGCGCTTTCAGAATCATCAGCGTCTGCGCATCGGGCGTCAGGTCCAGAGTCCAGCATTTGTAGAACGGAGTCAGATACAGGGCAGTCTGGTCTTCCGGGTACTGCAGGATGCCGCGACCGATCGGGTGTTGATTTTCAACAATTCGCAGTTGTCCCGTGTCGCCTCGAATCGTGATGGGAGTGACCGGCAGTCCCGGCAGAAGTTCGTCCGTTGCGGGTGTCCGCCAGCGAGCAGGATCCAGAGCGGACGTTCCGCCCCCCGCCACGACAAACAGCGCACCGCCGGATCGGACGTACGACGTCAGCGACGACCACAGCGACGGGTCCGGGCGCCGGCAGTTGATCAGAACGACGGCATCGAAGTTGGGCAGCGTGTGTCGCGCGAACTGCGCTGTGGAAACTTCCGTGATGTTGTAATACAGCACGCCGACTCGCTTGAGTTCTTCCGGCTGCAGGGCGTTCTTCAGGTATTTGCTTTCGTCGGTGTTGTCTGACACGAACAGAAGATCGGGCCGGGGTCGAGTGCCGAAGGTGAAGTATCGAATGTCATCGGCGGCAAGCGGATCGGACGTCGAAGTGCGAATGACTCCCTGTTGAAAACTGCCGTCAGCGCTGGCCGGAACGCGAAACGTCACCTGAGGCGGCGTGCCCGTGAAGTTCACGATCGACGGCGCGCCGATGGGAATTTCCCGGCCTTCACTGTTGATCGTGAATGCTTCGACGATCGCCTCGCGTGCTGCGAACGGCGTGGCCGAAACCGTGACGGACGCGAACACATCCCGCCCGACCACCGTCGATTCTTCGGACAAGCGCAGACTCGACAGAGACACGTTCACGGGCTGTTCCACGCTGACATCGACCAGATAGATCTGCAGCCAGTCGTGCTGAACCAGCAGATCCCGAAGTCCGCTTTCGTCGGGCTGCTGCCAGGCGGTCACGGACAGGTCGGTCAGAACATAGATTTCCCGCGAAAACAAGTCGCTGCCGCCTGCGGTACTGCCCAGATCCTGCTGAACTCGCCGGCGATCATCGACGTGTGCTTCGATGGCCCGCTTGATCATGCTGTTCAGGCTGCCGGTGACGGACCGGGTTTCCAGCGATTCGATTCGTGACTGCGTTCCCGCCAGGTCGGCCTGAAACACCACTTCGTCGTCGCCGGCATTCGACACGATCGCCGCCAGACTTCCCGTCGGCAGAACGCTGAGCTGCGCGGCTGCCGTCTGCTGAGCATGTTCCAGTCGGGTCAGATTCTCGTGTCGATACGACATGCTTTCGCTGACGTCGAATAGAAACACGGCGGCAACCGGGATGTCTTCCGCCGTGTCTTCGCGTGGCGACGTCATTTCCGCCTGAACTCGAAATCCCCACGGGACACCCACCAGCAGCAGCGCCGCCAGCAGTCCGCCGAGCACGGAGTAGGTTCGCAGCCGCCCGCGCTGGTCGCGGACAACGTGCGATGCCGCCGAGGTGCTGGCCAGCTGGCCGGATCTCCAGTAATAAAAGCCGACGCTGCCGCCGATAACGACTGCCAGCGCCGCCCATTCCCACGGACGCAGCCCATACCTGGCCGGCGGAAGCGAAGGGCGAGTCAGTGCCAGCACGGCGACAGCAATCACCACGATTCGCAGCAGCAACAGCAACAGATGACGAAGCCTCATGCGCCGCGAATTCGACGTCTGCCGGGCTTTCAACAGCCGCAGCGCCGGGAATTCCAGCTTCTTCGGCCGAGCGCGCATGATCAGATGCAGTACGACCGGAATACCGGCCAGCACCAGGCCGAAAATCAGCGGCGCATTGATCAGCGTCATGCGAACCGACCGGAGTCAGGGAAGCGGAACACGTGGACCGGCTGTGGCGAGAGCCAGTGCGGTCCATCGTTCATCGCACCGCGAACCGGAAGGTGCGTCTCAGGCCGCTCACCACTTCTGGCGGTTCCTGACGGATGCCGGAACCGCCGCGAAGTGTAGCTTTCCCGGACTTCACTGTCAGTCGCTGTATTCGTCCCAGATTTCTTCGAATTCGCGGCAGGCCTGCTGCCACGTGCTGAAGTAGCGATCCGGGTGCTCCAGCCTGGCGATCAGCAGGTCCAGGCGGTCCACGCAGCGATTCCGGTTCGCGATTCCATGATCTGCAGAACCGCGTGCTGAGGTTGCCAGAGAAGCCCGGCTCTGAGCATCGACGGCCTCTCGCAGGCAATGCAGCAACAGGCCGAGTTCACCAAAACGAGGCTCGCCGAGTTCCTCAACCTGGTTGATCCACCGCCACGTGTCCGCAGCGATCGATTGCGGCGTTGACCTGCGGCGAACGGCTGGACCCGCGTGAGAGGTTGCGGGACGGTCCTGAACAAGGTGCGCTGTCATGTGTCCGAACCCTACTTGCAGTTTGCCGGGCTTCGGAGTCGCTGAAGACGGTATCAGCGAAGTCGGTTCCCGGCGGGCAGAAAAACGTCAGCTTCCGTAATCTGAGTTTCGTCCTGTCGACGAATGCCCGCGTTCGCAATGACGGTATTGCGAACCCATTCGTGACACTGAATGCACTTCATTGTCACGTTAATCCACGCCAGAGATGCGCCGTCCAGCGAATCCTTCTGAGCCTTCTTCTGCATTTCCTCAACCGCCGTGCTGAATTCGCGGCTGTGCTGCAGATACATCACGTCGTTCGACGCTCGCCATTGTTCCGCTTTGCTCATCGTCAGCAATGCCCCGGCTGCCTTGTCGACCATCGTCATGTCATCAACCATCAGACCTTCCAGAATCTGATTCGACGCCTTCAGTTTCTGGCGCATGAAGTCCTTCAGTGTCCGCACGCGACCGTCGTCGGGTTCGTCGTCCTGCGATGACGGAGACGCCGCCGCGACCAGCGATGATGTGACCACGCGGCTGTCGTCCGCTGACTTGCCATCGTCCGTCGACAGAACCGGTCCCGCGGCCAGTCCGCCAACAACGATCATTCCGACCACAACCAACAGCATGGACGACGTCTTCTTCACGTGAGTTTCCTTTCAAAGCATCGCCACGGATTCAATGGCACCTGGCGACTCACAACTGACCATCCACGGATTTGTCAAACACCGCCAGCCGAGCCCGCAGGATCCTGCTGCTTTTTGCAGAGCATCCGAATCAAGGCCCCGCGACGCGGCGCGAGCCTCCGCGGTGCGGCAATCTACGGCATCACAAACTGATGACCTTCCGGTCGAACCGTCAGTACCGGACAGGGGGACTTGCGAACAATCTTTTCCGCGACACTTCCCAATAGCACATGCATCAGGCCGGACCGACCGTGCGTTCCGATCACGATCAGGTCGATATCCTGTTCCTTCGCGTATTGAATGATCTCGTAGAAGGTCGCACCGGTGCGCGTGGCGCGCGTGACGGGCTTGCCGTTGTTCCAGCCGTCGCCCGGCATTTCCGCCAGCTGTCGCTGCGCGGATTCTTCCAGAGCGTCGGTTTGCGCCAGCATTGCTTCACCCGAAACCATTCCGGCTTCCGGAACCAGCATGGCGGCATCGGGAACAACATGCAGCAGATGCAGTTCGCTGTCGAAACGCGCGGCAATCGCACAGCCATAATTGAGCGGCGCTTTGCTGAACTCGCTGAAGTCCGTGGGAACCAGAATCTTCTTCAGGCTGATCATGACGTTCTTTTTCTCCGCATCAGGGCGCGGGGCCGGAAAGCTTCAGGGCGCTTCAGGAAACAGGTCAGCCACAGACTCACTGGTCAGCTGCCAACTTGCCTACCGGAGGTGCCCTTAAAATGACCATTCCACACGAAGGCACAGGTTATCGATAGCATAACGTATGCCGCTTGACAGAATCACCGGCGTTGCGACGTCGGTTCCAGGCTGCTCGCCGCATCCGTCGAAAAACGGGGCGATAATCCGAAGGCCGGCAACCGTCGCCCGTCGCTGTGCCTTCTGAAAACGCGCCAATCAAGGCGCGCCATTTCGCACGACGTGACATGTGTTGTACCGAATTCGCACGAAAAAGCCCTCTGCAGAGCTGTCGTCAGTAGACATCCAATTCCACGGATTCCTGCGGTTCCAGAGCCGGGTCGGCATTGATCCGGCGCATCAGTCGTCGGCGGTCCCGTTCTTCACGGTGAGCTCGGCCCAAGGAAATCATGACGGTCATGGCCGCCAGGACACAGACGATCAGCATTGCCGGCTGGCTGAACGATTCCGTCCGCTGCTGCAGTGCTCGCTGAGCCAGCGGCGTCCCGGTTGCCAGATCACCGGAATCGACCAGTTGATGAAGCTGATCCAAAGTCGGCGTCCATTGAATTCGTCCGGCCAGCAGCAGCGGCGCCACTCGTTTGCTTTCCTGCGAACCGTAGACGTATCGCTTGAAGTAGCAGCCGGTCACGCTGACTCGATCGATGACGTCCGCGCCGACGGGAAAATCGGGCGGCAGGTCGGGCGTGACGATGACTGCCGGGTTGTGCTGCGAATCATCGGTGAACAGCCAGACTTCGTGCAGCGGCCGGCCGCCGAACAGCATTTCGTCACCGACAAAGCTGACCACGTGGCGAACATGTCCCCGCAGCGTGACCAGCTTTCCCTGCCACGCATCGGAGTGCTGAAACAGATCGACATACGTCTGAAACGCATCGGGATCCGTGCGGCAGCGTCGGTACCGCGTGATTCTGGCGTTCAGCAGGCGCTGAATGCGGGTCAGTCCGGCCGCGAGCCCGGCTTGCTTCTCCACATCGTTCGATGCGGCAAGTTTCAGTGCCGCGGCGTCGGCAGCCGCCTTGTCGCGCACTTCAGCTATCAGCGCATCGATGCGCTTCATCAGCGTTTCATCCGCAAGTCGCTGTTGTTCGGCGGCACCCGCCAGCGTCATCTGCTGCAGAGTTTCGTAATACAGCCACGTCTCTTCAGGAAGAATCCGCCGCTGCGGAACCGTGTATTGACGAATCAGGTCGGCGTAGGGTTCCGCACTGATTTGCCGCAAAGACTCGCAGTAGATCAATGGGCGAGTGTCCCACTGCTTGACGACCCAGCCCTTGACCAGGACCGGCAGCGACTGAAGACCGGCTGGCCAGCTTTCCAGTCCTCGACGGGCCGACTGCGGTGTGGTGATCGATTTGGCATCGACGACGGCCAGCGACTGTTTGCCGTCCAGCGATTTCAGCGTCCCGCGAAGCAAACGGACCGGCCGAAGCAGCGGGTTGTCAGCTTCCAGATAGCCGGTTCGCAACTCCACCGATTCCGTCGGTTCGAACAGTCCGTACAAAGCCACCGGCCGGCCGACGAAATCCTTCGGAAACCGCGTCATGTCGGCAATCAGCGAATAATGATCGCTGGCGGCGGGAGTCGTCGGCGCTGCGATTGCCGGCTGCAGAGGCGTCGCCGGCTCATCAGCATCTCGAAACGGGTTCGCCAGGTTTTTCACCGGCGGAACATTTGTCAGCGGGGCGGTCAGCGACAGATTGCCGTTTTGAAACGCCATCCGACGGACGCTGCCGAATCGATAAAAGGCCGTTTCCCAGGCCTCCGCCGGGTTGATGTCGGGCTGTTTCCAGAGCTGCTGGTATTGCTGTTCGGTGGCCTCGACCAACCGGCGATAAACCTCGGACTCCATCGGTGTCAGCCCGGGTTCGCCGTGCCGAAATTCGACGGCATCCGGCAACAGCACATCGGCGGCTGACGTTCGCTGAGCCGTCCAGTCAAACACCTGCGGCTGCGCGACGACAGCGTTGCGCTGGGGAACACCGATTCGCGACGAAGACTGAGCGTTCGCCGACTCGTGCAGCATCAACGCGACCGCCACCACCGTGAACATCGGGCAAGATGCGAGTTTTCGAGAAATGTCCATTCGCCGGCTTCCTGTCCGAGACTTGTGCGTCTGCGAAGTTTAGGAGTTTCCGGCAATAAGAATCCAGTTGAGTACGACACTCTGTCGCGAAAACCCAGGACGAATCGCGTCTGGACAGCGAACGCTGGCGACTTCTCTGAAACGGGGAACGCGATGTTGCCCGGCATTCCGACAGCGGCCGGTCCCTTAAACGACTCGCGGAATTCCGTTAGAACCTGCGCGGAGTCGATGTGATGAGTCTTCACCGGAGTCCGTGATGAAAACGTCCCTGTTGTCCTATGACCCGTCTGCGGCGGTTTCGTTGCTGGCGAAGGGCCGACTGGCCGCGCTGCAGTCTGACATCGAAGCCGCTCGCGATGAAACTCTGAACGACGTGGAACTCTGGCAAAGCGGCGGCCCGGTTCCTGCCGCAAAGCAGCCGCTGGACGCAGGGTTCATTCAGTGGCCGGAAGAACTGCTTTCGGACCTGGACCGCAACGGCGCGAACAGCCTGGTCGCCCGGATCGAAACCTGCGGTGCTCGGCTGCGAGAAGCGTCGGATTCCGCCGTGGTGCTGGGAATCGGCGGCTCGTACATGGGCATGCGAGCGATGTTCGAGGCGATCCACAGTCCGTTCCACAACGAGCAAAGCCGCGACCGGCGCAACGGCATTCCCCGAATCTACTTCGAAGGCTGGAACGTCGACACGGACAACCAGCGAGCGTTGCTGGAACTGCTGACCGACCGGGCAGAATCAGCGCCTGACAAGTCGGCCGCCGACGGACGCACGTCGATTATCGTGATCAGCAAGTCGGGAGGCACGCTGGAGACCGCTGTTTCGTTCCGGACATTTCGAGCGTTCGCGGAAGCTCAGTTCGGTGACGACGCGAAGCGCCTGATCGTTCCCGTTACCGGCGATTCGGGCCGACTGCGAGACCTTCACAACGCGGCGGGATTCGAGGACGCGTTTTCCATCCCCGACGGCATCGGCGGACGGTTTTCCGTTCTGACGGCGGTGGGTCTGCTGCCCGCAGCAGTCGCCGGTCTGGACATTCGCGCGCTGCTGAAGGGAGCCGCAGACATGACGGATCATTTCCGAACGGCACCGTACGGAAGCAACGCTGTGCTGGACTACACGGCTGTCTGTCACGCCTTTGAAACCGATCATGGAATGACGCAGCGGATTCTGTCCACCTGGGGCAGCAGGCTGGAAGCGGTCGGTCTGTGGTACGATCAGTTGCTGTCCGAAAGCCTCGGTAAACACGAACGCGGAGCCACGCCGATTACCGTCGTCAATACTCGCGATCTGCACAGCCGCGGCCAGCAGCACCAGGAAGGCCGCCGGGACAAGCTAATCACCAACCTGCTGCCGGGTGAACCCCGCACGCCGACGCTGACTGTTCCAAATCGCCAGGACGACTTCGATCAACTGAATCGGTTCTCTGGTTTTCCGCTGACCAGAATTCTGCAGGCGGCCATTGACGGAACCAATCAGGCCTACGCCGATGACCAGCGACCGACGGCCGATATTCGGCTGCCGGAAATCAATGAACACACCATCGGGCAGATCTTCCAGATGCTGATGCTGGCAACCGTTGTCGAAGGCCGACTGGTCGGGACCAATCCCTATGGCCAGCCCGGCGTGGAAGCCTACAAGAAGAACATGAATGCAATTCTGGCGAGCAGTTGAATGACGACTCAGATCCGGTACATCGGTCATTCCACTTTCGAAATCCTGACCGGCAGCACGACGATTCTGATCGATCCATTCTTCGACGAAAACCCGTCGACCGACCGGACCGCCGCTGACGTCGCCGCTGACGTGATCATCGTGACACACGGACATTTCGACCATATCGCCGACGCCGCGTCGATCGCCCGACGAACCGGCGCGACGGTGGTTTCCAACTTCGAAATCATCCAGTGGCTGCAGAATCAGGGTGTGCAGAATACTCACGCGATGAACATCGGCGGCCGGCATGAATTCGACTTCGGCACCGTGCTGATGACGATCGCCCACCACAGTTCCATGCTGCCCGACGGCAGCAACGGCGGCAATCCGGCAGGGTTCGTTCTGATGCTGCCGGACGGCAACATCTATCATGCCGGTGATACCGGTTTGTTCGCCGATATGCAGTTGATCGGCGAAGAAAACCTGGAAGTCGCTATTCTCCCGATCGGAGACAACTTTACGATGGGGCCGGCCGACAGTCTGAGGGCGATCGGTTTCCTGAACCCGAAAGTGGCCATTCCCTGTCACTTCAATACATGGCCGCCGATCGAACAGGACAGCGAATCCTGGTCGGCTTCCGTCCGCAGCCGGACGGCGGCCAGACCGGTGGTGCTGCAACCCGGTGAATGTCACCAACTGTAAGAACACATCGATGTTGCAGGTTCCCACCCGAATTGATGGCCCGGTCGCGGTCATCGGCGATGTTCACGGTCAGGTCGATAAGCTGCGCCGTGTGATCGATAAGCTGTCGCGAGTCCCCGATATTCACAACCGCTGGATTGTGTTCATCGGTGACCTGGTGGATCGCGGGCCGGATTCCAAAGCCGCCATCGACATCTTCTTCGAACTGACCGAACGCCACGGCAGGGTCACCTGCATCTGCGGCAACCATGAACTGGCCATGGCCGGGTCGCTGGGACTGATCTCGACTCCGGACTTCATCGACTGGCCGAGTCGCTGGCTGCCGGCCTACGATTCGGAAACCACGTTTGATTCGTACGGCGTTCCTCACGGAGATCTGCGCGCCCTGCGCGAAGCGCTGCCCGAACGTCATGCGGAACTTCTGGCGAATCTGCCGTGGCGAGTCGAACATCCGCATCTGCTGTTCGTTCACGCCGGACTGGACCCGGCGATGTCGTTTGATATTCAGGTGCAGATCCTGCGCGAGCGTGACTTTACTCTGGCTCACCCGCCCTGGCTGTTCAGCAAGTCGTTTATCAACGGCCCCGTGCCGGCCGGCTGTCCGGTCACGCTGGTGATCGGCCATGTGCCGATCGCCGAGGTCTACTTCGGCAAACAGATCATTGCCACCGACACCACCGGAGGCGTCCAGGGCGATCTGAGCTGCGTGCTGCTGCCGGAAGCCGTCGTCCTGACATCCGGCGACGAAGAACCCCGGCAGCTGACGCCGGACGCCCGCCGGCAAAAGAAAAAAGCCTGGTGGCAGGTATGGTAGTTCCCGGCGAATCCGCATACCCCGCCGGTTCCCGCGCGTTTTCGCATCCTCACCGCATCCTCCAGAAAGGGAACCTGCGGGCTCCAATGGCCGCCGCCGGTCGCCGGGTCGCCGGGTCGCCTGACGGTGTCCAAGCCGCTGTTGACGCCATTTTCCGTTCCCGGCAGAATGTCCTGCTGCGATCAATTGAGCACGATGCTTGAGCTTCGGTCGTTGTCATGGATGACTCAGGATGAATGCGAACGCGATCAGCCTACAGCGGTTGTTTCCGGCAGCCAGCTTTGTCGGCTGTGCTGATGTGGTCGTCGCCGGTGTTTCCTGCGACAGCCGCCGGGTTGTTCCTGGCGATGTTTTTGTCGCGCTGCCCGGAACCCGGACAGACGGGCACAGCTATATTCGACAGGCCGTTGCCGCGGGAGCCACTGCGGCCATTGTCAGACGGCCGGTGTCGGGACTGCGGCTGCCCCAGTGCGTCGTCGACGATGTGCCCGTGGCCTATGCACGCCTTTGCATGGCCCTGGCCGGAAATCCCCAGCGTTCGGTCAAGACCGCGGGAATCACCGGCACGAACGGAAAAACCACCACCGCATTTCTGCTGCGGTCAATTCTGGAACAGTCAAACTGCCGCTGCGGTCTGCTGGGCACAGTCGAATTCAGCGACGGCCTGAACAGTTCCGCGGCATCCATGACGACGCCGACGGCCGACGTCCTGGCCGGGATGATGAGCGACATGGTTCGCCACGGCAGCAACCACTGCGTGATGGAGGTCAGCAGTCATGCGCTGCACCAGAAGCGATGCAGCGGCCTGCAGTTGTCCGCCGCGGCGATCACCAACATCACTCAGGACCATTTTGACTACCATCACACGGCGGAAAACTATCGCAGCGCAAAGGCACAAATCGGCACGCTGCTGCACGGCGACGCTCCGCTGCTGCTGAACACCGACGACACCGGCTGCCGGCAGTTGCTTCAGGAAAACTCCTTCAGCAACCCCGTCATTTCCCTGGGAATGTCGCCGGACGCCGAACTGCGAGCCGAAGTGCTGAGCACCACGCATCGTTCGCAGCGAATTCGACTCCATCTGGCTCAGGGCGACGCCGATGTCCGGCTGAAGCTGATCGGTCGTCACAATGTCATGAACGCACTGTTCGCCGCCGGACTGGCCGAACAACTGGGAATCCATCTTCCGCAGATCATTGCCGGACTGGAACGCATGGTGTCAATTCCCGGCCGGCTGGAACGCATCGACGAAGGCCAGTCGTTTCAAGTGCTGGTCGACTACGCTCACACTCCCGATGCACTGGCACACTGCCTGAACGCGATCCGCCAGTTTACGCCCGGCCGACTAATCTGCGTCTTTGGAGCCGGCGGGGAACGCGATCGCAGTAAGCGCCCGCTGATGGCCGCCGCCGCGTCCGCTGCCGATTCCGTCGTCGTGACTTCCGACAACCCGCGATCCGAAGACCCCGGACGGATTATCGAAGACGTCATTCGGGGATTTCCGCCGGGCTGCCCGTTCGAATGCGAAGTGGATCGTGAACGAGCCATCCTGAACGCGTTCCGAAAAGCCGAACCCGGTGATGTTGTTCTGATCGCCGGCAAGGGTCACGAATCCACGCAGACCATCGGCGACCGAACCGTACCGTTTGACGATCGCGTTGTTGCCCGGCGCCAGTTGCACGAAGTCATCGTCAGTGGGCCGCTGACGCAGATTCAGCCCGTGTATTCGGTGACCCGGTCAGCGTGAAAGCAGCACCATGTTTCCGCTAACCGTTGAACAACTGTGCCAGGTGACCGGAGGACTCGCGACCGGCAGTGCGAATCCGGACGATGTCGTTCGAAACGTCGTTATCGACAGCCGCCTGGCCGGTCCCGGCAGCGCATTCTTCGCGCTGCAGGGCAATCAGGTTCACGGGATGAACTTTGCGGATGACGCGGTCGCCCGTGGAGCCGTCGTGGTCGTCCTGGACGGCCGGTTTTCCGAATCCATCACTTCGGCGGACGGCAGCGGACCGGCGACCGTACTTGTCCCCTGTGCCACCGCCGCACTCGCGCAGCTCGCTGTGAGAAATCGACGGTACTCGGAAGCTCTGGTGCTGGGAATCACCGGCAGCGTCGGCAAGACGACCACGCGGCGGATGATCTTTGCTGTGCTGGAAGCCGCATTCCGAGGTGTTCAGAGCCCCCGGAACTTCAACAACGAACTGGGCGTTCCTCTCAGCCTGCTGCAGTTGTCGGCGGGTGACGAATTCGCGGTTATCGAAATGGCGGCGGCCGGTTCCGGCGAAATCTCCGAACTCGCAGGGATCGCCCGACCGGACTTCGCCGTCGTGACCCGAATCACACCCGCACATCTTGACGGATTCGGTTCCCTGAAAAGCGTGCAGCAAACCAAGTCCGAGCTCGTCAGAGCGCTGACCGCCGACGGAACTGCAATTCTGAACGCCGACGATCCGCTGGTCCGGCAAATGGCCGACCTGACCAAAGCGAATGTCGTACTGTTCGGTGAATCCGCCGACGCGAGCGTTCGCGCGGAATCCGTGCACGTCGAAAACTCGAAGCTGTCCGTAACCGTTGGTTCGGAAACCTTCGCCGTGCCTGCTTCGGGACGACATCACCTGACGTCGCTGCTGGCCGCGATTGCCGTGGGTCGGGAACTGGGCCTGTCATCGCAGCAGATCAACCTGGGACTGTCGCGTTACGTTCCCGAATCGGGTCGATGCTGCGTCCTGGAAGTCGGTTCGTGGACCGTCATCGATGATACCTACAACGCCAGTCCGGCATCCGTTGCCGCAGCCGCCGATTTGCTGCAGCACTGGTCGACTTCCGCGCGCAGGCTGCTGGTGCTCGGCGACATGCTGGAACTTGGCGATCAGGCCGAAGAATTCCATTTCAGCGTCGGAGCCCGGCTGGCTCAGGCGTCGATCGACCATGTGCTGGTGTTCGGCAGTCACGCCACCGACACCGCGGAAGGATTTCTGGAATCCGGTGGCCGCCCCGGCGGGATTTCCGTGTTTGAAGACGTCTCCACGCTGCTGGCGATTCTGGACGTGCAACTTAGTCCCGGCGACGTTGTTCTGGTGAAAGGCAGCCGCAGTCTGCAGATGGAACGCGTGATCGCGGCACTTCGCGCGGCACATGAACAGCAGCCTGCCACGATCGCCATGAAACGCCCTGCCGCGAACACAGTGCACTCAGCGCCGCCAGAGTTCGACGACACCTACACCGCACGTCGAGCATGACCGAAACAGACTACGCTGCACCGGTTTCGCAGCACCGGTCGCATCGCACCCGCCGCAGCGGGCTTCCACGATCATTTGGCGGCGTCGCCTGCCGCGTTCCTGTACCCTGCGGCGACGTTCCGGACATCTCCTTCCGCGTCCGGCGATCCACTGAGACACGACCTCGAAAGCTTTCCCACTCATGGCTTCGTCATTCGAAACCACTCGCCGCGTTGAATTCTGTGAAACCGACATGGCGGGCATCGTCCACTTCTCCAACTTCTACCGCTGGATGGAACAGGCGGAGCACGAATTCTTCCGGTCGCTCGGACTGACAATTGTGAACCATCAGCATGACGGTTCGACACTGGGCTGGCCGCGAGTTTCCGCGCAGTGCCGATTTCTGGCCCCGGCGTATTACGAAGACATTGTCACCGCCCGGCTGACCGTGCAGCGAATCGGATTGAAGTCGGTGACCTACGACGTCGACTTCTTCGTCGGCGAACGGCACGTGGCGACCGGTTCCATGAAAACCGTTTGCTGCATCGTCGAACCCGGCAAGCCGCTCCGTTCGATCGAAATCCCGCCGGAATACATGTCGCAGCTGCAGGAACATCCTCGGGATCCCGCAGCGTCCGCGTGACGGAGTACGCCGATCGTCACTGTTTTCCGCAGCAAAACAACAAAACGCCGCGCGGCAACAGGAATCTGAAAACATTGTCGCAAAAAAAACCGGCGCCGGCGTTTTCTGAAATCCGTTGTGCACGGACAGATCGTTCAGCGAGAAAATACGTCAGGAAACCGGTCGGCGGATTCAACAACGGTCCACCGCATCGGTTCGGTTCGAACGTCACGTCACTCGCAGAAAGGTCGGCCATGAAACTGGAGGTTCGTACTGGTGTTCAGGAACGTTCAGCAAAACGCATCGCCTTCGTCAAAAGCGCGATCGAAGATGTGTTGTCGCATACGCTGGATCGTATTGACGGCATGACGGTATCGCTTGCGCCGCAGCATCGCAGAGCCGGCGACGAAATCGACTGCCGAATCTCCGCACACGTAACCGGGCGGGGAACCGTTGTGGCCGCCACTCGCAGCGGCAGCGTTTACGAAGCCGTGAACGACGCTCTGCGGAAGCTCGCCCGAGGTCTCGCTCACACGCGGGGAAAACGCTTTGCCCGTCGTCGAGGCAGCCTGCGGACGCTGGAACCGAACCTGCCGGAGTAATCTCCAACCGAATCAGCCGCGGCTGTCCACGGATTGTTGATTGCGGCGAATAATCCTGGCCCGATCAATCCGGTCGACGCCGCGTCGCGGGTCGAAGAGAATTTCCTTTTGTGACCTACAGCCAGCAGAAACGCCCGGCGAATCCCCTTCGCCGGGCTTTTTTTTACCAGCGTTCCACCGGCCCGTTCGGGACTTTGATCATCGCCGTCGGAATCCACGTACTTCGTTCGCCATGCCGAAGCCGGATCTGCTGGACGATCGAATTAAAGTGCGAAAACGACGCAATTCGCCGCAACTCGTCTTCCAGCGATTCCGGAATTCCCAGAGCCGCCCCATACCACGCGGCGAACTTCCGAAACAGCACACAGCTATATTCGCCATGCTGTTCCGTCATCAGCCGAAAGTGCTCCGCCAGAAAACTGACCTGTTCGTCGGCAGTCGGATCGGTGGGTTCCTGCCCGCATGAATGCTGCTGCAGCTTTCGAAAGATCCACGGATCCAGCATCGCCCCGCGACCGATCGCGACGGCCGCGCAACCGGTTTCTTCAATCATCGAAATCGCGTCGTCGACGGTTCGCACATCGCCGTTGGCGATCACCGGCATCGCCGTCGTCGCGCTGACCACGTCACGGATCGCGGCTCGATTGACGGAACCCCGAAACCCCTGTTGCCGAGTGCGTCCGTGAACCGTTACCGCCGCGACACCCAGGTCTTCAAATGTCGCCGCCAGATCCGGGGCCGACACGTGGTCGTCATCCCAGCCGCCAAGTCGCATCTTGACCGTCACGGGACGTCCACCGCGTCCAGAACGCGCCCGACCATTTCCGCCGCGTCGTCGGCGCTGCACATCAGCCGCGCCCCGCCACCGGAACCATTGACCTTGGCCATCGGGCAGCCCATGTTGATGTCAATGCCCTCGTAATCGCGATCTCGCAGCCAGCGAGCCGCCGCGACAAGGTCCGCCGAAATGCCGCTGAAAATCTGAACCGAAAGCGGCCGGTCGTCGTCCGTGGTGGCGACAAGTTCCAGCGACTTGCGATTTTCCCCGACGAGCATCTTCGCCTGAACCAAATCGGTCGTCGCCAGCCCGAGCCCGCCCAGCCGCCGCAGCATCCGGCGAAACGCAAGGTGAGTATAGCCCGCCAGCGGAGCCAGAAAGAATCGGCTCGGCAGCCTGCGGCCACCGATCGTCATTGAACCATCCGCCGGCGCCGCAGCAACGCTCGTCATCGGTCCCCATCCTTCCGCAACCATATTCCCGCGCCGTTCCGCAGCGGTATCCCGAACGTCGTCAGCGCGCGGTGAAGTTCCATCAGCGGCAAGCCAATTACATTCGTCAGACTTCCCTGAACCTGCCGAACAAAGACGGACGCCAGGCCCTGAATCGCATATCCTCCCGCCTTGCCGCGATATTCGCCGGTGGAAATGTACCAGTCGACAAACTGTGGCGTGAGTTCTTCCAGCCACACAGTCGTTTTCACAGTCTCGCGGCGAACCGGCATCCGATCCGACTCCGCCGGCACTCCGGCCTGAAAACACGTCCAGACTTCGTGAGCCTGCCCGGACAAATAGTCGGCCATCCACTGCCGCAACTGATCCTCACCGCCGACCTCGTCAGGCTGGCCCAGAACGACCTTCCCGTCTCCCGACTGAGCAACGACCACCGTGTCCGCACAAACGATACACACCTGCTGGCCCCCAGGCTGCGGCAGATTTCGGACCTGCCCGGCAACATCATCAAACTTTTGCTGCACGATCTCGCCAAGCTGATCGGCGATCGCATCGTCGCGGTCCAGACCGTGAAACGACAACTCGTCACTGCACTCCGGTGGTACGGCGAGCAAATCCCGCTCATCCACCAGCCACCCCATCAGTTCGCGTCGCTGAGGTGATCGAGAACCCAGAACAACCTTCATCAAACAGACATCCCCGCCACAACGACCGAAAAAACCGAGCAAACGAACATCCGCCGCGAACCAGTTTCGCCACCGGGGATCATGAAACAAGCGAGCAGCGATTCCCTTGCCCCCG